>NZ_JANMZH010000102.1:0-4064 GCF_031383065.1 Microcoleus sp. OTE_8_concoct_300
ATTGCTGTATTTGGTTGTCAATGTTCGGATGATGTTTCTATTATTAACGGTCTTCTTAATGTTTGTAAAGGGGTTTAACGACAGTAAAACTGATTGAAGTCATCAGGAAAGCTGATTAAATGATTGACAGGGGCGATCGCCAGGGGTTTTGTTAAGAAAGTTGAGGGTTTTGCTTTCTGTGGGTCAGCTCGTGATACCTTTCTAAAACCTGAAAGCGGGAAAGTCCGGTGCAATTCCGGCGCTGTGCCGCAACTGTAAAAGTCAGAATGCCGATTTCGGGGGCGCTTTGTGGGCGTTTACTTTTGGATTCCCTGCGCAGCACGGGGAGGAGATTATTTGTTAGCTTTGACTAATTTGCAGACTTGTCCGGGTTTATTTTACGGTTCGATCGCCCGAGACGGAGTTTTATCGAGAATGCGGATTCCGGGGGGAATTTTAAACGCGCAGCAGTGTTGGACGATCGCCGATTTGGCAGATCAATACAGTACCGGCTGTTTGCAAGTGACGAATCGGGCAAATTTGCAAATCCGAGAAGTACACTCGGAAATTCCCCCGGAAGTCTGGAACCGCTTGCAGGAATTGGGGATAGCATCTCGCCGCGTTGAAGTTGACCCGATTCGCAATATAATGGCAAGTCCGACAGCAGGGATCGATCGCCAGCAGTTACTCGATACTCGCCCGCTAGTGAAAGCTTGGGATGATTACCTGCAAACGCATCCCGAATTGTCGGAACTTTCGCCTAAGTTCAGCATTGGCTTGGATGGCGGGGAATCGGCTTCGATCCAGGCTTTGCGCAACGATATTTTATTAGCAGCAGGGCGGGCAAAATCAGAAATCTTTTTTCGGCTGCATTTAAACAGCGATACAGGGATTTTTATCCAACAATCGCAATGTATTTCAGTCTTAGCCGCCCTCGCTAGCACCTATCTTGAATACACCAAAAATCGACCTCGAATTGATGGCAAAAAACCGCGTTTGCGTCACCTGCTGGGAGATTGGGGCGCTGAAAGTTATCTAGAAAGGGTACAGCAGAATTTACCATTTTTATTGCAATACACATCTTGCACCTTTCCCAAAAACAGGCAAGATGCCTGTTCCACAAAGAGTGAATTTCCTTGTGGGGTGGGCATCTTGCCCGCCCGATCGATCGACTCATCTGCAAGGGCGATCGAACAATCCCGACATCTCGGCATCCACCCTCAGCGACAGCCGGATTTCTCGTACATAGGAATTGCGCTGCCTCTCGGTAGGCTAGAATCAAAGCAACTGCGGAATTTGGCAAATTTAGCCCAAAATCTAGCCAGCGGTACCCTGAGACTTACGCCGTGGCAAAATCTGTTGATTTCTGATATCCCCAACTCCCAGCTTTTTGAGATCAAACAGCAAATCGCCGATTTGGGATTGCACTCGTCGGCGACTCGCCTAGATTCGTGCTTGGTGGCTTGTGCCGGCAGTAGTGGCTGTGCGTCGGCGGCGACAGATACTCAAAGTCACGCCCTAGCAATGGCGAGGGATTTAGCGCAAAAATTGACGATTGACCTGCCGATTAACATTCATTTCAGCGGTTGCCAAAAGTCCTGCGCCCAGCACCGGCCAATTGATATCACGCTGGTGGGAATTCAGATTGAGCGGGGACACGAGACGATCGAAGGTTACGACATTTATGCGGGTAGAAAAGAGTTGCCCTTCGGGCGACCAATTTTTCCGGCGGTGAGTGCGGCCGAGATGCCCGGTGCGATCGAGCTTTTGTTGCAGGTGTATCAGCGGTTTCGAGAGCCTTGGGAGTCATTGGGTGAGTTTGTCGATCGGCGGGCGATCGACCAATTGCAGGAGTTATTGAGCACCGAAAATCGGAATTGAAAGTGAAAAAATATCCCATTAAAACAGACAAAATTTAAGCATTTCTCTTCCTATCTCTCTTGATATTTCTTCCTTCGCGTCCTTCGCGCCTTCGCGGTTCATTCAAAAAATCTATTTCACAAATCCCACAAACTTCCCATAGCAGTTTTAAAGAATGATTGACTACATTCGAGACGGAACAGAAATCTACACCAAATCCTTCGCCACAATTCGAGCCGAAGCAGATTTGTCAAACTTGCCGCCCGATTTAGAATCGGTAGCCGTGCGACTAATTCACAGTTGTGGCATGACCGATATTGTTGCAGATTTAGCAGCTTCGCCCGGGGCCGCAACCTGCGGACGCCAAGCCCTCTCAGCAGGTGCGCCCATCCTGTGCGACGCCCGGATGGTGGCCGAAGGCATCACTCGCAAACGCCTTCCCGCTGACAATCCGGTGATTTGCACCCTCTGGCATTCCGAAATCCCGGAGTTGGCGCGGCAAATCGGAAATACTCGATCGGCCGCGGCCCTGGATTTATGGCTGGACAACTTGCAGGGTGCGGTTGTGGCCATCGGCAATGCCCCGACTGCTTTGTTCCGACTGCTGGAAATGCTGGATGCCGGAGCACCCAAACCGGCTTTAATTCTGGGTTTTCCGGTAGGATTTGTCGGGGCCGCCGAATCCAAAGCCGAACTGGCCGCCAACAGTCGGGGAGTGCCATTTATTACGTTGCACGGGCGGCGCGGCGGCAGTGCAATGGCAACGGCGGCCGTGAATGCGTTAGCGAAAAAGGATGAATTATGACTGAGGCGAATGGTAAATTGTACGGTTTGGGTATTGGCCCTGGCGATCCAGAGTTGATTACTTTGAAAGCTTATCGGATTTTGCAATCGGTGCCGGTGATTGCCTATCCGGCGATGGAAAATGGTAAGGTGCTGGCGCGGGCGATCGTCGCAGATTATCTGCGCCCGGAGCAAATTGAGATTCCGATGCCGTTGCCTTTTAGTCCGACGCGATCGTCTCAACCTTATTATGATATTGCTGCCGAGAAAATTGCCGCACATCTGAGCGAGGGACAGGATGTGGCGGTGCTGTGTGAGGGCGAACCTTTTCTCTACGGCTCGTTTATGTATCTATTCAACCGTTTGTCGGGAACATTTACCACTGAAGTTGTGCCGGGAATTTCTTCGACAATGGCGAGTGCCGCTGCGTTGGGAGTGCCGCTGACTTATCGTAACGATGTGTTAAGTATTATGCCTGCGACGCTGGATGCTGAGGTTTTGCGCGATCGACTGGCGGTTGTTGATGCTGCTGTGATTATTAAGCTGGGCAGGCATTTTGCCAAAGTCCGGGACGTGCTCATTGAGTTGGGACAGTTCGATCGAGCACTGTATATAGAACGCGCAACAATGCCTAATCAGCGAATTCGGGCGATCGCAGATGTCGATCCCGCTGAAGTTCCCTATTGGGCTCTGATTATGATACCCAGCCAGCAAAAGTCTGTATCCTAATATTTCCATGCCTGAAGGCGACGCGCTTCCAGGCTTTCCCTACTTTTTTGTGCATTCTTTCCCATTTATCCACCCTTCCTGATATTGATAAGTAAATATTATGACTATTATTAGTTAATTTGTTGTGAAAATACTTTACAAACCTTAGAATATGCTTTATGTTTATTTACATGGCGGAACACAAAGCCGTCACGAACATTGAAAACCAAATAAAGCAATCATAAACAAATGACAACAACCTTACAGCAACGCGAAAGCGCCAATCTGTGGGAACAGTTTTGTAACTGGGTAACATCAACCGACAACCGCATTTATGTAGGTTGGTTCGGCGTCTTGATGATTCCCACCCTCTTAACTGCCACCATCTGCTACATCATCGCCTTCATCGCAGCCCCTCCAGTGGACATTGACGGCATCCGTGAACCAGTAGCTGGTTCCTTGATGTTCGGTAACAACATCATCACAGGTGCTGTTGTTCCTTCATCTAACGCGATCGGCTTGCACTTCTACCCAATCTGGGAAGCAGCTTCTCTCGATGAGTGGTTGTACAACGGTGGCCCTTACCAATTGGTAATTTTCCACTTCCTGATCGGTGTATTTTGCTACATGGGTCGTGAATGGGAATTGTCTTACCGCTTAGGTATGCGTCCTTGGATCTGCGTCGCTTACTCTGCACCAGTAGCAGCAGCAACCGCAGTATTCTTGATTTACCC
>NZ_JANMZH010000752.1:0-29002 GCF_031383065.1 Microcoleus sp. OTE_8_concoct_300
TCGTCTCTTCTACTCCTTCATGAGAACGGGACAACCATATCCCGACGGAGGGGCAACCATACCCCTCCACCCCGGAAGGGGATTCAAATTAATGTAAAGCCGTCCTAAAAGGACGGGGTTTCAAACCCAATTTTCCGATGAATGCTTGGCGCGATCGATTCAATCAATTTACAGGTCAAACTCGATTGGCAGTTTGCCGGGTGTTTGTTCACCTAACAGGCGAAGATGTTGCACCGCTGTTAGGAGTTCTCAACCGCACCGCCAGACAAGCAATTGATGCCGATGGCAACCTAGCAGTTTTAGGAGAAGGTCTTGTAGAAATTTGCAATCACCTGTTGCAATACGACAACTACTGGCAAGCAGCCGCCAATGAAGGCGATGTTTTTTGGAATGAAGGCGAAGCCGGCGATTATGTGGATGAACTTTTCACGGATTCAGCCGATCGCTATCTCAGCGAGCCTCAATACAGCACCTCTGTTTATGATAAAAAATCCCCCTTGTCTTTGCCGGTAACTAGAAATGTCGTAGTGATGCTGACAGTTGCTTATGAAGGCGAAGTTCCTGCCCTAGAAACTGACCTAGCTGACATCAGCGCGCTGAAAGTCGGTTTAAAAGCACTGATTAATTTAAATTACCAGCAAAGGCTCCGAGCTGTGCAAGTTCATTTTTCTCCCGCACAGTTGGGAGACGAACTTACCAACGAGCAAGTGTTGGTCAATTTCCCAGAACTTATTCCCCTTTAAAAACTAGAAAAATCTTAAGGAGAAAAGCGAATCGGCGCATCGGCGAAGAGAATTCGCTCTGAAAAAAACGAGGCCCACTCCCAGCGGATTAGAAGAAAAGAGGGAAAATAACAAATGTTTGTAGTGATGACGTAATATCGTTTCCGGTTGCATCGGAATGATTTAACCGCAGAGGGCGCAGAGAACGCAGAGGGAGAGAATACAGAGATGAATAATTCCGATGCTACCGGATTTGATATAATTCCTCAAGCTGGGAATAAAAAAAACTCAAGTCCTGACTGCGCTCGGGATTGGCGATCGGATGTAAATCGAGTCCTTGATAATTACCAATTACCTTGATTCAGGGCAGGCAATTGACAGAACCAGGGCGACAAGTTGTTTGCTTCTTGCTTCTTCCTTACTAATTACCAATTACTATTTATGATGCTGCGAAAACTGACACTTTATTTAATGGCTTTAACTTTTTTATGGACGGCAACGGCCTGCGGTTCTCCTACCCCACAACCTCCTACAAATCCTGGTGCAAATCGGAATAATAATGTTAACACGGTGCGTCCTGCACCAAACAATAACTTGGCTCAAGGTCAATATCCCGTACAGCAAGCTACTTACGACGATGCTGATGGCGAATACAGTTTGATGTTGCTGAATACTCCCGCCGGCAGTCCCCCAGTTTACCGCACTACGGATTTACAAATGGCTCGCTTAACGGATGAAGAAATATCGGCAGGCAAGAAAAGTTATCTAAGTCTGGAGAACAATCAAGCGGCTTTGCATTTGACAGAAGATTTTAAAATTGAGTACGTTCACAATGTGACTGAAACTGTCAATAACCCTCAAACTGGTCAGCCCCAAACTGTAGTAGTGAGACAGCAATCAGGCTTCTGGGCACCGTTTGCTGGGGCTATAGCCGGTCAGGCGATCGGCAGTTTGTTATTTAGACCGCAATATTATATGCCGCCAGTCTATCAGCCGGGAATTATGACAGGATATGGGGGGTATGGCAATACTTACGGCCAAGCTGTTAACCAATATCAAACTCGCTACCGAACTCCGCCTCCTGCTGTGAGAAACCGTCAAGTTTTAAGGACGACCGGCCGCTTGCGATCGCCCACCTCGAACGTACCCTCGCGGAATCCAGCACCGCCAAATGCTAATCGATCGACTGGTTCGGGTTACGGCGGCAGCACTTTGAGGCGATCGCCCAACTCAAATTCCCCGCAGCAAAGGCGGAGTCCGAGTTTTGGTAGCGGCAGGAATTCTCGTCAACCGAGTCGCAGTCGCTCTTTCGGCAGCAGAAGGCGGTAAGAATGTAGGGTGCGTCGCCCTCGAATATCTGCGCCTTAGTGGGAAGTTTCCCGCAGCGACACACCCTACAACTACCAAGGTAGATCGAGTTATATTGTTACGCGGGGATTTTTACCGGCTTATACGGTTGGATGAGAATTTCAGCAGGAATCCCCAGTTCTTGATTTAACTTCCGAATCATCTCCAATGTCAAGGAACGTTTACGAGATAAAACCTCAGACACCCTAGCCCGACTACCGAGACATGACTCTAAATCGCGACGAGACCATCCGCGAGTTTCCATGTAATAATCAATCGCTTCGATCGGATCGGGGATTGCGATCGGAATGTGTTTCTTCTCGTAGGCTTCCACTAAGGTGCTGAGTACATCTAATCGATCGTACTCAGAAGTGTTTGGGGCTGCATTAAATAGTAATTCTATCTCTCTAATAGCTTCCTGATAGTCGGTTTCATTTCTAATTGGGCGCAATTCCATACATCCACCTCTATTTAGACTATTTCTGCATCTACTTTGTCATACTCGGCATGAGTGCCAATAAATCGGATGAAAATAATACCAAGGTCATAACGAATTGCCACAATCAGCCGATAGCTGTTGCCTTTAATATTGAAAACCACACGGTTGTTTGCAATGATGCTGGCATTACGATGAGCAGTTTTCACATCGACCGGACTCTGCCAGTCGGCGTGAGATGCTTCGTAGTACCAAGTTTTCAGTGCTTCTTCGGTATCTGGATGAGATTCCCAGAAGTCTCGTAGGGTGCTGCGGGACAAAATACGCATAGCTTCTATAATAACGCGATCGCATCTTGCTCATTAGAAAGTAAAGTTTTCAATCGGGCGATCGCACGTTCAAGTAACTTTAACCATGTGCATCACTCACCATTTTTTCACGGATGCAAAGATGCGCGTAATTTTTCAAGCTCATCATCCTTAAAGCACTTGGAAAAAGAACGATAGCTGCGGGCATTTGGATGTGGAAGGAAAGCAAAAAATCTTTCACTGCTCCCTATCTTTATTGCCTCAGACACTGAGATTTTTTCAGGGATATTGAATTGACTTTGAATTGCTTTCTTTGCACCTACTCCCAGCACCACAATTACTTTTGCCCCTGCCAGTTCTAAAGTTCTCAACAAATAGGCTTTAACACATTTATTTTGCGCTCGTTCTACGCCAATTTCCTTATGGGATTTACAATGCACTATTTCGGTAAGTGCATAATCAATTCCTGGAAGCACATCCCGTTCAAATAACTCCATAGCACGTTGCCGAACTGCTGCCCAGAACTTAACAGCATGGCTATATGTCCCATCAATTAGTAAGGATTTCTTACCATCGATGATCCATTCCTTGCGTCCCCCTCCAAAACGATAACTGAAGTAATCTTCCATATCATCGTCTGACCAAGACCAATTTGGGTAGTTTTCAACAGAGCCAATTGATGGATTTGAACTCAGAAAAAGAATAGGAGCTTTCTCTATATGTCCACTCCAAGGCTCAGGTACTTGAAACTTGTCTAAATTGAGCGATCTTTGATAATCAACAATTTCGCTACATGGATGTTCAGCAGCAGGATTTTCTCGACAGAACCGTGCATGGGGGCAATGAGCAATTTCATGTAGCAGAGTTATCTCAGACATTTTAAATGTTGGATTGCTGAATGTTTCAATTATTTGCGGCTTTTCCAATACCCAGGCTCTCGACTGCAATGCGTTACTGCGAGAATCAAAATGTACTACATAGTATTGGACAGCTTCAGCATATTCGGCAAGTGCTTCAGGATGAAATACATACTTCATGGGTCAAGCAACAGCCTCACTTGAGCTAAGGCTTCATCCCCCGGAATTGCTTGGACAGCACCGCTTCGGATCTCGTTACGTCGTTTATGAGCCTCAGTTGTCCAAGCTGCCTGAATTATTGGGTCGATATCGAATTCTAAACTTTCTGCGAGTTTTTCTGCCAAAAGCGCTCTTGATGCACTAGGCAAAGATAAAAGCTCTTCTGTTAGTTGTTCAATTGACCGCATAGCTCTTCGCCAAATGCTTAATTACGATCGTAATGTAACAGACTTTAGACAAATAGAAGGTCATTGAGCCGGGGTTGATGTGCTTCGCGATCGCGGCTATCGAACAGTGAGCGAGAAACAGTTTATCAAACAGTATAAACTCCCTCAATCAACAATCGCTATGCTTTAATTAATAAAGCATCTGTCCTTTCACCATCGGATAGCTGACATGACCCAAAGCCTCAACCCCACCACATTACCTCCCGCCTTTCCCGATCACACCCAACTACCTGACTCCGACGGCACGTTTGTGAAAAACTTCCAAGAACATCCCCAGAGTATCCTACTCACCGACTCCCTGGAAACTACACTGCAAACCCTCCACCCGGACGGACAATATGCGATCGGGCAAGATTGTGGCATTTACTGGCGCGAAACCGACCCTCCAGAAAAGGGAGCCGAAGCGCCTGACTGGTTCTACGTTCCCAACGTTCCGCCCCTAATAGATGGGGAAATTCGCCGCTCTTATGTGTTGTGGCGCGAGTATATTGTGCCATTAATTGCGATCGAATTTGCAAGTGGAAATGGGGCTGAAGAACGAGATAATACTCCTTTATCTCGCTTACCAGAAGGTATCAATCAGAAACCAGGAAAATTTTGGGTATACGAGCAGATTATTCGCATTCCTTACTATGCGATATACATCATTAAAACGAGCGAATTGGAAGTCTATAACTGGGTGAATACTCGTTATCGCCGTTTGCAACCGAACGATCGCGGACATTATCCGATCGACCTGATGGGAGTAGAGTTAGGTGTGTGGGAAGGTAGCTATCAAAATCAGCATCAGCGATGGTTGCGTTGGTGGGATAATCAGGGGAATTTGTTGTTAACGGGTAGCGAACAAGCTAAACTAGAACGCCTCCATACCGAACAGGAACGCCAACGCGCTGACGCTGAGCGAGAGCGAGCCGATCGCGCAGAACAAACTCAACGGGATGCTATTCCCCAACTGTTGGCAATGGGTTTAACTGTAGAGCAAGTGGCTCAGGCGCTGTCGCTGTCGGTGGAAGATGTACAGAGATTGGGCTGACAGTTAACTTTCATGATTCAGAAGCCAAATCTCTTTTCTCGAATTGCTGGCATTTCTACGATCGTCCTTTGTGCAGCCGGCGGATTGTTGTACGTCAAAAAACCCGTACAATCTGTTCCCGCAAAACCAGCACCCGCAGAAATTGTACAAGCTGCGGAAGTGCGCGAGCTCCCCGGACAACTAGACAGCATCCCCCTCTTCAACAGCGACAGTCCCGAATGGGTCAAAAAAGAAGGCATTTTGCTCTCAACCTTTCCCCCAGACGGCAAAAAAGTCCCCGCAGCTCACCTGAACTTTGCCTTTCAAGGGCAATTCAACCTGTTTGCTCACCACTTTTCTCACACTCCGCTGAATTCGCGCACTTTGTATATAGGAGCTTTGTTGTACAACCCTAGTTCCGCGCCCGTGACGGTGGAAGTTTTGCAGGCAGCCAGTTACCTGATGGAACCAGACGCACCGTTCAAACAAAAACCCGCACTAAGTGAGAATCCCGACGGCGAAATATATTCCGGCCCTGGGATTCGCGCTGTCGATAGCGTTTTGCGGGGAATGCGGCAGCCGGATTTTCCGGAAAAACTGCTCGTTGCACCGGGAGAAACCGCATTGTTGATGAATCGCCCTATTCCCGTGCGGGGTCTGGAAAAGCCGATAAATGGTCGTTCTACCTTTGTGCGGCTCAAAAGTAGCGGCAAGGTTTATGCCGCTACTTTGGCAATGTATGCACCTGAAAATGCTGATGGGGGCGATCCTCTTCGAGGGCTGCGCCAACGCGCGCCAACTCTGGAAGAATGGCAGCAATTGCTGAATAATGGCGGTTTGGCAGGCCCCCGCGACAAAACCCCGACTCCCCCCGACGCGACTTCGGGAAGCCTGATTTACGGCCGCGTGGCAGGGGTGCAGCAAGGTTCTGGATGGGAAGCGGAATTAGTCGATCGCGATTCTAAAAATCTGGCAATTCCCCAGACTGGAAAAGCGATATCCTATGCGATCTCTACCTTGCGCGGGGGCACTTTGGGAACCCAACAAGTGCAAGCCGGAAAAATGCTGGCGCGCTATCCCGACACCGCTTACGAAGCCCACGGCAATTACGGCGTACACTACAATCTGATTGTGCCGCTGCATAACACTGGGGAAAAACCGCAAACGGTGGCGGTGAGTTTGGAAACGCCTTTAAAAGAAGATCGACTCTCAAAAAATGGATTGCGATTTCGCCAACCTCCCCTAGATTTTCCCTATTTTCGAGGTACTGTGCGGCTGCGCTACCAAGATGATGGAGGTTACGATGTAACTCGCTACGTGCATTTGTGGCACCGTGTCGGTCAAGTTGTGGAACCGATGGTAAAGTTGAGGTTAGCTGCGACAGAAACGCGATCGGTAAAAGTTGATTTTATTTATCCTCCTGATTCCACGCCGCCGCAAGTATTGACAGTGAGAACTTTGGAATAGTTGATTTACTGAGATCTTGCACCATTGTCAATAATCCTTTTTTGAACAGGCAAGATGCCTGTTCCACAAAGAGTAGATTTTCTTGTGGAACAGGCATCTTGCCTGTTCAGCGAGAATAGTGCAAGATGTGAGTTTATTTATTTCAGTTACTACCAGACCCAAAAAATATGTGATTTAATTTCTACATTGGTCTGTAGGTGACAATATGTCTTCTTCACAACCCCCGTCAGGGGAAAGAAATCCTCTAGGATTTGATGAATTGATTGCGATCTTGGTTGCCTTCGGCACGATGGGAGCAATTTTATTTTGGGTAACAGGTAAAAATCCCGATCGATTGAATGCCAGAAATTGGCAATTTCCAGCCGTTTTCTCTCAACCTGCTGTTACGCCCGCGAGCCCGGGAATATTAACGCCAGAATTGCCAAGTTCGGATTTGCGATCGCCCGCTACAACCCCCGTTCCGTCAAAACCGGATGTCGCACCTGTTGCACCTTTAGGGCCGATTTTATCGGAAAATCCTCCGGTGGGTGTAATCGTTGTTCCTCCCAAGCCAATTGCGCGATCGACTCCCGGTCCAGCAACGACCAAACCCAAAGCAGGTAAAGCCAAAGTTGGGCCTGTTAAATTCTCAGATGTTCCTGACAAATATTGGGCGCGTCCGTTCATTGTAGCTTTAGTCGATCGGAAAATTTTTGCTGATTCCACCGACAACAAATTTCGCCCCGACGAACCGATGACACGAGCCGAACTAGCACGCTTAATTCAGCGAATGTCCGACGACAAAAAGCCGATCCGAAAACCGATTGATTTTAAAGACGTAAAAGAGAAGAGTCCTGCCGCTCCCGCGATCGACCACACCGTCAAAACTGGATATCTTAAAGGATACCCAAACAATGAGTTCCGCCCCGAAAAACAGATTCCGCGTGTCGAAGTCATCGCAGCATTGGCGAGCGGTTTGAGCCTGAAACCATCCACCAAAGCAACCAAAACTTTACAACTTTATACAGACAGGGCAAAAGTGCCGAACTGGGCAGTGGACAAAGTAGCATCAGCCACAGAAGCTGGTATTGTGGTCAACCACCCGAAGCGCACACTTTTGCAGCCTAATAGAACAGCAACTCGCGCTGAAGTAGCAGCCATGATGTACCAAGCTATGGCAAAAAAAGGTCAAGTACCTGCTAAGGCTTCTGAGTATGTTGTGAAGCCTTCAAAGTTGTCCAAATAGTATTTTCACTCCTGATGTAGGGTGTGCACTGCCCACTCAGCCCTGTCTGGCAATGGGCACCCTACACACTGAACTACGAACCAGCTCGATTAATCTTGAAACACCATAATGCTGCCCGAATAGCAAGCTACCCAAACCTGATTAGTTTCCGGATCGTAAGTAATTCCGATCGGACTTGAATTAACACTCACTTTTTGCAGCACTTTCATATCGCTAGTCCTAACTTTACTAACAGTATTCGAGAAATAGTTGACCACATAAAGCAGTTTTCCATCATCAGAAATCGTCATGCTGCGAGGTGCTTTTCCCGTCAAAACTTTCTTCGCCACTTCACCCGTTTTTAGGTCAATTTTTGCCACATTTCCTTCACCGTTCAAAGTGGCATAAAGATACTTTCCCTTGGGATCTATTGTCAAATGACGCGGCGCATTGCCAATATTTCTCAGCCATTCTACCGAAAAGTCGATGAGATTGACTTTCGCAATATCGGAAGAACCCATGATGGCAACATAGGCATTTTTTGAGTCGGGAGTGACAACAATACCCCGAGGATATGCACCCAGTTTCACGCGCTCGACTTCGAGATTTTTATTGATATCAATTACGCTCAAATCCCAACTGCACCAATTGCTCGCGAGCGCGAAGCGATTGTCAGGCGAAACAGCATTGAATTTCGGAACTGCACCTACAGGAATTACCTTTTCTATTTTCAAAGTTTGGGTATTGATGCGGTACAGGAAACTTTGGTCGTGTTTTGCCGCTGGAGAGCACCTGTCGCTCCCCGGATTCCTAAACCCGGAACCGTACATTTGATAGTTGGATATGTAGCCATATTTGCCGTCAGTTGAAAAAGCAGCTTCTACGGGAGAGCCTTGATAATTGCCTTTGAATTTAGAAAAGCCGAACTTCGACAAGTTTACTGTATCGGGAATAGTCTTGACTAATTTAAAGTTCCTGTCGTAAACTGTGATTGTGTGGCGATACATCATGTTTTGAGCAAAAAACAAACCCGATCCCGAATAAACTATTGATTTGGGGGATATGTTGCCGTAAATGGTTTTTTTCAAGGTCATTTTTCCTTGAGTGTTGTCGGGAGGATTTACTACCCTTTGGGGTGGTGATTCACTTTTTTTATCTTCGGGAGTTTCTGTTTTAAATGGTGGTAAAGAGGGTTCTTGAAATAGAGGTTGTTTGGGCTGATTTTTAGTTCTATATTCTAGTTCGTTTGTGTTTTCTGTGGCGGTAGGAGATGGCGAAGGTCGATCGACATTTGGCGATATTTTTCCCGCAGCTTCAATGCTAACCTCTTCCGGCTTACCTTTCAGCGCTGACAAGGTTTTAGGGCCGACAATTCCGTCAACTTTCAGGTTGTTGTCTGCTTGGAACTTTTTCACAGCAGCCCGAGTGACAGAACCGTAAAATCCTGTAGCCTTACCGCCCAAATATCCTGCTGCTTGCAGAGTTTTCTGGAGTTGGACAACTTCCGGGCCTGAATCACCTTTTTTGATGGCGAGTGCGGGATTGACTAAATTTAAAATTGTGAGAGCGATCGTAAAGAAAAGTAAAGGAGTAGAGGCTAAATTCAGGTGCATTTTAGAATTAGTCCCTTGAAGCTGACATCTTTCACCATTTTCCCAAACAGGCAAGATGCCTGTTCCACAAGAGTTCAATTTTCTTGTGGGGAGTAGGGGTTGGGCCGAAGAGCCCGCCCTAAAAGGCTTATTGACAATGGTGCAAGATGTGAGTTGAAGCTGACCCGCAGCCGTTTCCCAAGTTTCAGCTAAATGTAGGTAGGCCAGTCCGTCCATAGTTTTTACCGGGTATTTTTGGTGCTATGATACACCAGTTAATACCATTTTAGATTTTAGATTTTAGATTTTAGATTGGGAATGACTGAGGCAATACGGTTTGCAGCTTGCCTACAGTTGCATTCTTTTTTTAAACTTGTATAACATTGATTAAAGGGAAAATCTTATTATAATCAAACTTAGGGTAAAATCTTTGAGCATTTTTTAATGGTGTAAGCAAGTAGGAGCGATCGACAATGTTGAGTTGGGAACAAACAACCGCAGAATCAACGACAAAAGAATCCCGCCAGACGCTGCTGTCGGACGATGACGGCGAACTTTGCCAGCGGGCTTGGGTAGAAATCGATTTAGCAGCTTTAACTCACAATGTAAAACAGCTTAAAAATCTCTTATCTCCCCACACAGAACTGATGGCAGTTGTGAAAGCGGATGCTTACGGGCACGGTGCTGTTGCAGTCAGTCAAACAGCATTGCAAGCAGGTGCTAGTTGGCTGGGAGTAGCGACAATTCCCGAAGGAATAGAATTGCGAGAAGCTGGGATAGAAGCGCCGATTTTGCTGTTGGGGGCAACCCATACAGCCCAACAGGTAAAGGCGATCGCCCATTGGCACTTGCAGCCGACTATTTGTACTGCCAAACAAGCCCTAATTTTTTCTGAAGTTCTCGCTACTCTCAACCAATCTTTGCCAGTTCACGCTAAGTTGGATACGGGTATGTCTCGCTTGGGTACGCCCTGGGAGGAAGCAACAGAATTTGTGCAATTAGTCAAGCGGTTGCCAAATTTAAAATTAGCCAGCATTTACTCTCACTTGGCGACAGCCGACAGTCCCGATCCCGCAGTGATGAGAGAGCAGCACCAGCGGTTTAAACGGGCGATCGAGCAAATTAAAATAGCAGGAATTATCCCCCCTCGCCTCCACTTGGCAAACTCTGCTGCCACCCTCGCACAAGCCGATTTGCACTACGATTTAGTACGAGTCGGTTTGGCTACCTATGGTCTTTATCCAGCTCCTCACTTGCAGTCGAGATCCAACTTGAAGCCCGCAATGCAGGTAAAAGCTAGGGTGACGCAGGTGAAAACAATTCAAGCAGGAACCGGCGTCAGTTACGGCTATCAATTTATAGCTCAGCGGCCGACACAGATTGCCGTAATTGGTATCGGCTATGCAGATGGTGTTCCGCGCAATCTTTCTAATAAAATGCAGGTTTTAGTCAGGGGTCAATTCGTGCCGCAAGTGGGAGCCGTGACGATGGATCAGTTAATGCTCGATGTAACTGATATTCCCGATTTAGAAGTCGGTGAAGTGGTGACATTGTTGGGAAAAGATGGGGAATATCAAATTACGGCTGATGATTGGGCAGTAACTTTAGGAACTATTTCCTGGGAGATTCTCTGCGGTTTTAAACACCGATTGCCCCGTGTAGCAGTGGGAAAAAAATCTGTTGACAGTTGACAGTTGACAGTTGACAGTTGACAGAAAAATTACCAATTACCAAATACCAATTGATATGACAGCGATCGGGACATTTATACCAATAAGCCAAACCTTGTATTCCCCGATAAATACAGAAAGAATACAGGCCATGCAAGTAGCCCAAGAATTCTCTAAAAAATTCGTAGAATTGGGGTTTAAAATTGTACCTCAACTGCTGTGGGCGATCGGCATTTTGTTAATTACGCGATTTGCGATCGGCGTTGTGGGGCGCGTGACTCGCCGAGCACTGAGTCGCACCGAAGCCACGCTGCGGAAATTCTTAGTTCAAGCTGCTGAGATTACGATTTTGGTAGTGGGAGTAGTCGCCGCTTTGAGTCAGTTGGGAATTCAAACTACCAGCGTGGTTGCGGTGGTGGGTGCAGCGGGTTTGGCGATCGGTTTGGCGTGGCAAAATACTTTGTCGCACTTTGCTGCTGGGGTAATGTTGATTAGTTTGCGGCCCTTTGAAGTCGGAGATGCGATCGAAGCTGCGGATGTTAAGGGAGTGGTGGACAGCATCGGGATTTTTTCAACAACCGTCGTGACAGACGATCGCATAAAAATTATTGTGCCGAACAATCAGTTGTTTAACGGTACACTGAAAAATACCACGGCAATGGGAACGAGGCGAGTAGACTTGAAGATTGATATTGGCGATCGGCCGATCCGTCCAACTGTAGCTGAGTTATTAGAAATTGCCCACTCTCACCCCCTGGTGTTGGAGAATCCGCCCCCGACTTGTTTGGTAGCCGAGATTACTCCAGATACAACTATTTTATCTCTCCGGCCTTGGTGCGCGTCGGTGGCCTACGAACAAGTGCGATCGCAAGTTCAAGAACAGGTCAAAGAAGCAATGAATGCCCACAAAAATCAAGAACAATAGATATTAATCTCAAATCTCAAATCCCAAATCGAGCCGAGGTATTTCCCATGAGCAAGTGGTATCCGCAGCAAATTTTGCAAGAGCCCGGTGTCAGAATGACCGCCACCGAAAAACAAACAATTCTCAGCAAATTTCCGCCTCCCGACGAAAACGGTGAAATCTATGCCGACGGAGTTTTTGAAGGCGGCGGCGTGCGCGGAGTTGCGTTTTTAGGAGCACTCAGATGTTGCAGCGATTTGGGCATCCGCTGGCGAAAATTGGCCGGCACTTCAGCAGGTGCAATTACTGCAGCAGTATTGGCAACCGACTTGTCAATTGATGATTTAGAGGAACTGTTAGGACAGCTCGATTACAGCATATTTTTAACTAAAAAAAACAGTCCTCTAATTTTAAACGGCGACCCCGCCGACGACTTGCAATCTCCTGCTTGGACGCTACTTTTTCTCACAGTTAGCCGTCAGATGGGAGAATATTCTGCGCAACCTTTTCGGCAGTGGCTGGAAGCAACGCTCG
Source organism: Microcoleus sp. OTE_8_concoct_300 (assembly GCF_031383065.1). NCBI lineage: Bacteria > Bacillati > Cyanobacteriota > Cyanophyceae > Oscillatoriales > Microcoleaceae > Microcoleus > Microcoleus sp. OTE_8_concoct_300. Next base: position 12,500 of record NZ_JANMZH010000752.1, read on the forward strand.
GTCAAGGTAAATTGCACACTTTTGCCGATGTCAAACAAATCGTCAAAGACCGGGAATTAAAAGTAGTAATATCCAACCTCAGTCGCGGTGAAATGTTGGTAATCCCCGACGACTTACACCGCCGCGACTCGACGGATTCCGATCCTTTGTACGAACAGTTGCGGCTCAAAAGTGCTGAACATTTTAGCGTGGCTGAAGCCGTTCGGTTGTCGATGAGTATTCCGCTATTTTTTGAACCGGGAAAACTGGGCGATGACGTAATTGTAGATGGCGGAATTTTGAGCAATTTCCCCCTGTGGATTTATGACAAACAATCCGTCGGTTCGACTCCTGCGGCGCCCCGCTGGTTTACCTTTGGGTTTCGATTGGTTGATACTGGAATTGAGAGTAAAGTTAAGATTGATACTCCGCTGTCGATGCTGGCGGCGATGTTCAGAACCATGATGAAAGCAAGAGACCGCTATCACCAGCGGGAAATGGATAAAGGCAGGGTTATTAATATTGATGTGACTGAAGCTGGGGTGACGACGACGGACTTTAATCTCCCTGCCGATCGCAAGGCTAACCTGTACAGATTGGGATATTTGTATACTAAGAGGTTCTTTTTGAGTGCCAATTTTAGTTGGGAAAAGCACTTGAAGGCTAGGGGCTTTGGGGAAGGGGCGGGCGGTTGAGGTCGCGGATGCTAGACAGAGTAAGGGATTGAGGAATTTTTCAATTAGGGCTTGGCAAGAAGAAGATGTGTGTGCTATAGTTAGTTACTGTCATCTTGGAGAGGTGGCTGAGTGGTCGAAAGCGGCAGATTGCTAATCTGTTAAGGGTGTTAACATCCTTCGAGGGTTCAAATCCCTCCCTCTCCGTTCTAAGTAAGCCAACCTCAAAAAACATAAGACCCAGAGCCCCGACTTCTCGAAGAAGTCGGGGCTCTAAAAGCGATCGCGTTTTACCTTCGTCCTGTTACTAAAACCATTACAAACCAGAAACTTTCAAGAATTCATTTTGGAAGCAACGATGAGTATCTGAATCGAAACAAACAAAAAGAATAGACCCGATCGCACTAGATCTTGAAAGAAAGCGACTGGTTTGTGCAAAAGCAATTGCTGCTGCACGATCGGCTGGAAAACCCATTGCTCCCGTTCCAATAGCTGGAAAAGCAATACTCCGCAGTGAATGCTGTAAAGCTAATTTTAAACAACTGCGGTAACATTCTGCTAATAGGTCTTCCTCTCCCTGAGAGCCACCGCGCCAAGGGGGACAAACCGTATGAATAACCCACGGTGTCGGCAAATTATAGCCAGGAGTAATTTTCGCCTCCCCTTGCTCACAACCACCTATACGGCGACATTCTTCTAGAAGTTCTGGTCCTGCTGCTTGGTGAATTGCGTTGGATATGGCACCCGAGTTGGATAGGTTGCGATCGCACGAGTTAACGATCGCATCGACTCCTAAATTTTCAGTAATATTCCCCAAGATCGGGCCTTTGCGATAAGCGTATAAAAGGCTCACATGACCGCTACTGCGAGAAACAGCCCGGGTGTAGCTTTGATGAGTTGACGTTTTGCGATATCTGTTATAATCTCGCTCCTGAAGTTGTACTTCTAAGTCGGTGATTGCCTCCGCTTCTGGCGCACTCATGGGAAGATCGGGATTATTGAGCAACTGCTGTTTTGTCTCCTGCAATAGTTGGCTGGCGCGATCGTAATCCCCTCCATCTACCAGTCTGACGGCTTCTTTTTTAGCGCGTCCTGTCATCATTAAAATCGCTTGCTGTCGTACCTCAGAGTTGAAGGGAAATTCCTCCAATTGTGCAGCACTGACGACGGGTAAGCGCAAGGAAACGCGGATTTTTTGCTCCTGTGGTTGTTCGGGTTCGTTCCAACTGAGGCGAAAATAACATAAATCTACTTCCTCTGTCATCGCTGGCACTTTCAGCCGCACGACTACATCAACTGGATTACTAATTACTAAATTAGGTAAGCGAAACCGACCATTTGGGGTGACATCGAGCTGATTGAGTACCTCAACCAATTCTACTCCAGCTTGTGGCTCAATTCCCAAGGTGACATTTGTGCCAACTGTCGCCATTAAGCCAAGTAATTCTTGTTGAAAGATACTTGGCAATTGTTCGGGAGATTGAATGTAATAATAATGGCCATCCCCACTCCGTGCCATTGCTTCTAGCAAGTCTTCGTTGTAATCATCACCAATTCCCATTGTGGAAGTGCTGACACCTCGTTTGGTTAAACCGTTCACATCGGAGGCTATTACATCGGGATTTGTTTCGCCCACATTCGCGAGTCCATCTGATAAGAGAATGACTCGATTTAAGTGTTCTGGATTGACGTGTTGGCTAACTTGAATTCCTCCTTGCATCCATCCGGCGTGCAGTGCCGTACTGTTTCTGGCATAAATTTTTTGAATTTCCTGCAAAAGGTGTGATTTATGAGTAGCAAGGGTGCTAGGAACTAGCGTTTCTATCTGGTCATCGTAAATTGTGATACTAACGCGATCGCTTGGTAACAACTGTTCGATTGCGTAACTAGCTGCAAGCCGTGCGTATCCAATTTTTGATCCCATCATAGAACCAGAGCGATCGATTACTAAACCTAAATTAAGCTGCGGTCGCTCAATTGTTTTTTCCGGTGCTGGGGGCGTAATTCTGACTAAAACATCTAGAGTCGTTGAGCGTTCGGAACAAACGGCAGCACGTAGAGGGATAAGCTGTATGTCCATATTTGACCTCTTTTATATCACGCTATTTAAATGATACAGCAGAGTACAGGTGAATAGAGTACGCTTTAATCCCAAGCACTTACGAAAGTGTTTCACAAACTGCTGCCACTGTACTTTATAAACCTGCACCCTGCTGTATCTTTAAGCTCCTAATTTGGGGCTGGCATAAGACCAGGCTCCACAAAACCTTTAAGTTTTGTCAATTTACAAGTTAAAGTTTAATTAAGTGCTTTCATCGCTTCGACAACTTGCCGCGAGATAAAAGGTAAAATTTCTTCATTCTTGCTATTCTCTTTCCCTTCTGTAAATACAACCAACAAATACGGCTGCAAGCCCGGTATTTCAATATAAGCAGCATCGTGACGAACTTGACTTGTCAGTCCCGCTTTTGACCACAATTTTGCTGAGTCTGGCAATCCGCCACCTAAAAAACCTGTAACTTGATTTTCAGGATCGGCTTTTAATTCTGCTGGGTCTAAACTGCGTTTCATTAAAGCCATCATTTCTTGCGATGAAGAGGCAGAAACAGCTACGCCGCCGATTATACTGTGCAGCAAACGCGCCGCGGCATTTGTGGTCAGCATATTTCTATTTTCCATTAATTCTCCCACAAATGCTCGCTCGCGACCGTAGGGGCCGTCACACCAGGTTTTTTGATTGGTGTTAATATTTTGTAATTCCGGCCAATCTAAGGATTGAAAGTAACGGTTGACAATGTTTCGCTGCTGTTTCCAAGTTTCAAAGGGGCCTGGTGATAATTCTGGGCCGCTGGTGGTGCCGGTGAGGGCGTCTACTACTAAACTGGTGGCGTCGTTGCTGGAATCAACTATCATATCTCGGACGGCGCGTTCTAATTCAGGCGATATTTGAATCATGCCTTTTTGCGCCCATTCCCAGATGGCAACGAGGTAGAATAATTTGACGATGCTGGCTGGATAAACTCGTTCGGAACCTCGGTTGCTAAAACCTCGCGGTTGATATTTCCAAAATTCTTCTGCACTCAGGGCGCCGCCTGTATTGACTCGCACCGGCGGATCGTAGACTATCCAGGTAATTGCTGTACGATCGCCACTTAATCCTGTAAATTCTGACAATGCGGAGTCTATAATGCTACTGCCGAGGTTTTCTAATTGTTCGTCTTTGTGGAAAAATGTCATGGTTAATGGCTGACGGTTAACGGTTAACGGCTAGCAGCTAATGGCAATCTATCGTTAAATGCGAACAATTAACAGCAAACAATTAGCAATTAGCCATGGCCAATTATCAATTATCTGATGTTCTGGAGTACCGGGCGCGATCGCACATAAATATTTACGATTCCCCCAAGTGCGATCGATTGGCAACTCAAGCAGCCGCTTGGCGGCATTTGCGCGTAGTTGACCCCCCCCAGCCCTCCCTGAGGTCAGGGGGGAGAAATGGCATAGACTCGGTTGTTGAGGGGGATACAACGGCTGTGATGGTGCGGCTGTGCGAAGATGATTATCCGGGATGGCTGGATATTCGAGATGTGGAGTTGCTCGATGTGGCAGAAACAGTGTATTATCCTCTGGTGCTTTCTGAGATCCAAATCAAGGAAAAATTACCAATCGTAATTACTTTTGCTCGTGAGGCTATGCACCAATCCAATTATTATCTTTGGGGCGGTACAGTCGGGCCAAATTATGATTGTTCGGGCTTGATGCAAGCTGCTTTTGTGGCTGCGGGCATCTGGTTGCCGAGGGATGCTTATCAGCAGGAAGCTTTTACTAAACCTATCAGTATCACTGCTTTAGAACCGGGGGATTTAGTATTTTTTGGTACGCCGGAAAAAGCCACTCATGTAGGATTGTATCTCGGAGATAATCGCTACATTCACAGTTCGGGACAAGCACAAGGTCGCAACGGAATCGGTATCGATGTTTTGTCGGAGGATGGCGATCGAGTCAGTCAATCTTATTACCGACAAGTGCGGGGATATGGTAAAGTTGTAGCCAGTTATCAACCTAGTTAGTTGTTGACGGTTGACGGTTGACGGTTGACGGTTGACGGTTGACTGTTAACTAATGACTGTTAACTAATGACTAATGACTAATGATTACTGATGTTATCTAACAAAGAAATGGACGCTGCATTATTTTTGGAAAAATTGGCTGCACAGCAGGCTGGCGCTGAGGTTGTTCTAGACGTTTCAGTGGTGGTGCCGGTGTATAATGAGGTGGAAAGTTTGCCTCATTTGATTGAGGCGATCGCCTCTTCTATCCAACCATCTGGACTCAGCTATCAAATTATTTGTGTAGATGACGGTTCTAAGGACGGTTCGGCTGAACTTCTCCAGCAGTTAGCCAGCAGTCGTGATGACCTTTGTGCTGTAATTTTGCGCCGCAATTACGGGCAAACTGCTGCCATGTCGGCAGGTTTCGATCGCGCTCGTGGTCGTGCTATTGTTACCCTAGACGGCGATTTGCAAAATGACCCGGCTGATATTCCGCTATTGTTGGCTAAGTTAAATGAAGGCTACGATTTAGTGAGTGGCTGGCGGAAAAATAGGCAGGATAATACTATTAGTCGGTTGATTCCTTCTAAAATTGCGAACTGGTTAATTGGTCGCGTTACAGGCGTAACTTTGCACGACTACGGCTGTTCTTTGAAAGCTTATAAATCCGAGTTGGTAGCAGACTTGAATCTCTACGGGGAATTGCACCGCTTTTTGCCGGCCTTGGCGTTTATTGAAGGGGCGAGAATTGCAGAACTGCCGGTGCGGCATCACGCCCGCCGTTTCGGTCAAAGTAAGTACGGGATTTGGCGCACTTTTCGCGTGTTGATGGATTTGTTAACTATTTCTTTTATGAAAAAGTTCCTGACTCGACCGATGCACGTTTTTGGACTTTTGGGACTGGGTTCTATGACGTTGGGAACGGTTTTAGGAATTTATTTGACTTTCCTGAAATTGGCTTTTGGTCAAAGTATCGGGAACCGTCCTTTGCTGATTTTGGCTGTGGTTTTGCTGTTAACTGGCGTGCAGTTATTTTGTTTTGGTTTGTTGGCGGAAGTGATGATGCGGACTTATCACGAGTCGCAGGGAAAACCGATTTATCGAGTGCGCGAGGTATTTGGTTCTAAGTAAGGGTTCGCTCCCAATTATACTCGGTGATAAAAAGAGGAAAAGTTTTGAGTTTTAAGTTAAATCATTTAAAATTCAAAACTCAAAACTACTTCCTAATCTTCAATTCTCCCATCTAAAATCTAAAATCTAAAATCTAAAATTGAGTGACTTTTTGAGCTTGTCGGAGAGATTGAATAGTTGCGATCGCGTGTTGGGAAACTGCATCTATTTCTGCTGCGGTATTGAATCGGCCAATACCAAACCGAATTGAAGCATAAGCTAATTTGTCCGATCGCCCGATCGCTGCTAAAACATGAGAGGGAGATATTTTCGCCGAAGTGCAAGCAGATCCCGAAGAAACTGCCGCCGCCGATTGCAAACCCAACATCAACGCTTGACCGTCAACGCCACCTACACTAATATTGAGATTCCCCGGCAATCTCTTAGTCGCGTGACCGTTGAGAACAACATCGCCCAATTCACTCAAATTTTCCCACAAACGCTGCCGCAAATTAACCACTCGTTCTGTTTCCGACTCCATTTCCGCAATTGCCAATTCTACTGCTTTGGCAAATCCGACTATTTGCGGTGGGTAGAGAGTTCCCGATCGCATTCCCCGTTCGTGGCCACCTCCGTGCATTTGCGGCGCTAGCTGCACTCTCGGTTTGTTGCGGCGCACGTAGAGAGCACCGATGCCTTTTGGCCCGTAAATTTTGTGGGCTGTCAAGGACATTAGATCGATATTCATCTCCTGTACGTCGAGGGGAATTTTGCCGATCGCCTGTGCCGCATCTGTGTGGAAAAGAATGTCATTTCCGCGACAAATTGCTGCAATTTCTGCGATCGGCTGGATGACGCCAATTTCGTTGTTAGCCGTCATCACTGAAACTAAAATTGTCTCGGCCCGAATCGCTTTTATCAAATCGCCTATATCAATCAGCCCGTCGCTTTTCACTGGTAAAACAGTAATGTCAAACCCTAATTTTTGCAAATATGTACAGGGGTCAAGAATTGCATTATGTTCGGTTTTTACTGTGATAATGTGCTTTCCTTTGCTGAAATAAGCTTCGGCGATACCTTTAATCGCTAAGTTATTTGCTTCGGTTGCACCGCTGGTAAAAACAATTTCTTCGGGGGAAGCATTGATCGCTTCTGCTAAAATTTGTCGTGACTGTTTAACCGCTGCTTCTGCTTCCCAGCCGTAGACGTGGCTGATGCTGGCTGCGTTGCCGAACTGTTCGGTGAAATACGGCAGCATCGCCTCAAGTACCCGTTGGTCTACGGGGGTTGTGGCGTGGTTGTCGAGGTATATAGGACGTGCGGACATAGTGCAGTTTTGGTTGAAAAAAGTGTTAGGTTTATTGTAGACGAGCCCCTTGTTATACTACAAAACTTTATAATTAACAAATATTTGTGAAGATTTATGCGAGCTGACATTCAGGGATTAGAAATTACTGTCGGTGAACTCAAGCACCTCACCGGCGCGGGGCCCGATCGCGTATACCGGCCGCCGACAGCCGCTAAGTTTGCCCGCGAAGCTTTGAAAACAGTTGGTTTAATTGTTTTGGTTCTAATCAGTTGTTGGCTGCTAGTTGCCATATTTCCTAGAGCTTATTTGTTGTGGTTCGCCCTCCACTTCGCTGCGATCGTCGGTTTAATCTTTGAGGATGCGTGGAAAATTCAGTGCAGCCGGCAAAACCAACATTTAATCAATCTTTTTGATGATGTCGATCGCTATAATGGTATAATCGAAGCGATCGAAATTAACGATAGGATAGAAGATGCCGGCAATGCGGCAGTCAAAATAGGCGATCGAGCAAAAGTCATTCAAGCCTTGCAGCTAATCAGAGAGGATTTAGTTCGAGCTTTGAAAACCGAGAGGATTCTCAGGGAAAATAAAAAATTTGTCGCTACTAACTCCGAATTGTTTGCCAATAATTTGAGAACTTTGAATTCCCTGCAAATTAGCGATCGAGCCACCGAACAAGGGCGATTGCTCAACGAAGCTTTGCAGGTAGCCGTGGGGGTTCAAGCAGAAATGAAAAAGTTGCAAGATCGCAATGCTGCTAATTAAAAAAATGGCAAAAGTTAGTAGCGTATACGGCTGCGTGCGCATCTTACACAGTAGCAACACGCACCTTACTGAACCGCAACAGGCAGGATGCCTGTTCCACTCTAACTCAAAGACATTTTTAAAATTATGAATTAGGAGAATTGTTAAAAAAATATCATAATTATTGTAAATTTTTTCCTGTTACGTAACAGGTAAGGATATCTTGGAAAGGAGACGTTAACAACCAGGTCAGTATGTCTTCTGCCAAACCCAAGATTATAGTTCTCGACGACGATCCGACAGGTTCTCAAACCGTGCACAGTTGCTTGCTGCTGACACGTTGGGACGAAGACACCCTGCGTTTGGGGCTGCAGGACAAGTGCCCCATTTTCTTCATACTGACAAATACTCGATCGCTAACTCCGGAAAAAGCAGCCAGTGTCACCCGGGAAGTGTGCCAAAATCTCAAAAAGGCGATCGCGAGCGAAAAAATCGCAGACTTCATAATAGTTAGCCGTTCCGATTCTACCCTGCGCGGTCACTATCCCATCGAAACCGACGCGATCGCCGAAGAACTCGGCCCCTTCGATGCCCATTTTCTAATTCCCGCCTTTTTTGAAGGAGGCAGAATTACCCGCCACAGCGTGCACTACCTAATAGTTAACAGCGTCCCGACACCAGTACACGAAACCGAATTTGCCAAAGATTCAGTCTTCGGCTACAGTCACAGTTACCTGCCAGACTATGTAGAAGAAAAAACCAAGGGTCGCATCCGGGCTGAGGAAGTCGAGCGCATTTTAGTCGCAGACATCCGCTACGGAAGTATAGATCGATTCATGGAGATGAAAGACAACCAATGTGCAGTTGTTGACGGCCAAAGCCAAGGCGATTTAGACCTATTTGCCAAACTCATTCTCGATGCAGCCAGTCAAGGCAAAAAGTTTTTATTCCGTAGTGCAGCAAGTATTTTAACATCCTTAGCTGACCTCGGCCCGCAGCCAATCGCAGCCGACAATATGGCAAAATACGTCAGGGACGGCAAACCCGGTGCAGTAATAGTTGGTTCCCACGTTAAGAAAACTACTGAACAATTGGAACAACTGTTAAAAGAACCGAATATAGTTAGCATTGAAATAGATGTATCTCACTTGCTAGAAGATTCACCAGAGTATCGCACCCAAATGCTCGATGAAATTCTCGAAAAAGTCCGCACTGCTCATGCCGATGGCAAAACGCCTGTAATTTATACCAGCCGCAAGGAACTAGAATTTGAAAATGCGGAAATCCGGTTAAAATTTGGAGAGGCGGTTTCTGCTTTATTGATGGATATCGTGCGGGGACTGCCTGCGGATATCGGGTTTTTAATTAGCAAGGGCGGCATTACTTCTAATGATGTTTTGAGTACAGGTTTGTCGCTCAAAAGTGTCAGGCAAATCGGTCAAATTATCGCAGGTTGTTCGGTGGTGAAAACCGAAGCAGACCATCCTCTGTTTCCCAATTTACCAGTGGTTTTGTTTCCGGGAAATGTGGGGGATAGCCATGCTTTGGCTACGGTTTACAAGCGGCTGAGCAAGTAGTATAGCTAGTTGAATCGCCGATTAACGCAGATGAATTTAGCTTAGAGTCAGGGAGGAGAAGGTTCATCTGCGGTTAATCGATTGGTTTCTTTCGCTCGATCGAACTTTATGGCAATTGCCACGGCACGGCAACTTCAAAAAAAATCTCTAGCCTACTTTTTCCTTGCCAAAACCACCAAACTATGATATAATAGAAGGTCTGTCAGTAACTAAAGTCGCTCGCCCAATCTCCCAATCGCCCTTCAGCAGCCGCTCTCAAAAAAATCAAATTTAGGAAAAAAAATTAAGGCAGAACTCTACATATAGAGCCAACAGCGCCCGAGCTACTGCTATCAGTAGCGTTTTCAGCTTGTACCCGCCTAAATTTTAAAATTAAGTAGAAATTTCCACATAGTAATTTTTAGCTGAAAGGATTAGCATATAAGGGTGACAGAACATTATCATCCCCTAAACTCATTAAAAGGTGGCCATTGGTTCAAGCTGATCTGTGGGGCGAGCTTTCAGCACCTACCTGCTGTACGGAATCTCACCTTGGCTTACACCTTAGCAGGCGCTGACTGTATCGATGTCGCGGCAGATCCCGCCGCCGTCGCAGCAGCGAAAGAAGCCCTACAAGTGGCCAGCGAATTACAGGCAAGAACTCAAAACCGCAGGTTTGGCGGCAAAGGGTTGCCGTGGCTGATGGTGAGTTTAAATGATGGGGAAGACCCGCATTTTCGCAAAGCCGAATTCAACCCAGCCGATTGTCCGGCGGACTGCTGGCGGCCGTGCGAAAAAATATGTCCAGCCGAAGCAATAGTTTTTCAGAGGGCTGGCAGTGGTTTTTCCGGGGTGATAGACCAGCAGTGCTATGGCTGCGGTCGCTGTCTGCCGATTTGTCCGAGCCAACTGATTTATACTCGTTCTTACGTGTCTGCTCCCGCCGCGATCGCACCTTTAATCTTGCAATCCGGTGCCGACGCCCTAGAAATCCACACGCAAGTAGGCAGAGAGGCAGATTTTGGGCGACTTTGGTCGAGCATAGCTCCCTGGGTCGGTCAACTCAAGGTAATAGCAATTAGTTGCCCCGATGGAGACGGTTTGATTGATTATTTGCGGACACTCTATCAAATAATTTCCCCCCTTCCTTGTCCCCTAATTTGGCAAACCGACGGTAGGCCAATGAGCGGAGATATCGGAACAGGAACTACTAGAGCCGCGGTCAAACTCGGTCAAAAAGTTTTGGCTGCCCAGTTGCCGGGATACGTGCAACTTGCAGGCGGCACTAATGCTCACACTGTCAGCAAGCTCAGAGCCGAGGGACTGATGAAGGATGGCGGGAAAAATTTGTCAGTTCCCCCTGTTCCATACATTGCAGGTGTAGCTTACGGCAGCTATGCCAGGGTTTTGCTATCGCCAATTTTAGAACAATTAGAAACAATGCAGACCGATCGAGCCTATGCGGTTCCGGTGGCAGCCGCGCCGCCAACAGCCTTCGTTCAAACCGCGAGGCTACCTCAGCTCGAAGCCGTCCCAGAACTTCTCAGGGAGGCCGTGAGTTTAGCTCGTTCTCTAGTTTCCCAGCTCAAAAGTCAGTTGACAGTTGACAGTTGACAGTTGTCAGTTGTCAGTTGTTAGTTGTTAATCAAAAAAAACTGAAAACTGATAACTAACAACTGTATTGTGCGATTTTGCGATCGCACTTGCGACAAGAGTGAAACCCGGTTTCTTAGTATATTTCTCGTTACCCAACTCAAAACTCGTCGAAGCCGGGTTTCTAGCCACCGCTGCGTAAACTGACAACTGTCCACTGTCAACTGACAACTGTCCACTGACAACTGTCCACTGAACCGAACACATCGAGGCGAATGCAGATTACAGACGACCTCAACAGATTATTAGACATCGTGCCAGATGAGATCCGGCAGCCCTTAGAGCAGCACCCGCAGCGCAACAATCTCATTGAGATTGTCATGGATTTGGGCCGCCAACCTGAAGCTCGTTTTCCATCCTTGGCCGAACCTCTTTCCCAAACACCGGTTTCCAAGGCACACCTCAACTATTGCATCGAGCGAGTCGGCCACTTCGGCGGCGACAACCGAGCCGGTATCGAGCAAACCCTGCACCGAATTAGCGCCCTTCGCAACCGCAGCGGCGAGATTATCGGCTTGACTTTGAGGGTAGGCCGCGCTGTGTTCGGGACGATCGGCATTATCCGCGATTTGGTGGAAACCGGTCAGTCAATTTTGATGCTCGGCCGCCCCGGCGTTGGCAAAACCACGGCCTTGCGCGAAATTGCCCGGGTTCTCGCCGATGACTTAGAAAAACGGGTGGTAATCATCGACACCTCCAACGAAATTGCCGGAGATGGAGATATTCCCCACCCAGCGATCGGCAGAGCTCGCAGAATGCAAGTGTCCCGTCCCGAACTCCAGCACCAAGTCATGATCGAAGCAGTGGAAAACCATATGCCCCAAGTGATCGTGATTGACGAAATCGGCACGGAACTCGAAGCTTTGGCGGCTCGAACCATCGCCGAAAGGGGCGTGCAGTTGGTCGGTACCGCCCACGGGAACCGGCTCGAAAACTTGATGAAAAACCCGACTCTGGCAGATTTAATTGGGGGCATCCAAGCGGTGACGCTGGGAGATGACGAAGCAAGGCGCCGCGGTTCTCAAAAGACGGTTTTGGAGCGCAAAGCACCGCCAACTTTTGAAATTGCCGTCGAAATGCTGGAACGCCAGCGCTGGGTAATACACGAGCGAGTTGCAGATTCGATCGACACTCTGCTGCGGGGACGCGAACCGCACCAGCAAATCAGAAGCGTCAGCGAGACTGGAGAAGTAATTATCGAGCGCGAGTCGGCCGCTCCCCCCGCCCGGTTTCCGGGGATGTCAGCTTCCAGCGGCCCGGCTGCTGTATCGCCAATCCGGCCCGTCACACCGATCTCTGGGTGGCGGAGTGCTGGAAAAATGGTGCCGATGCCCGCTCCAGGCGAGAACTTCTCTGCTAAGAGCGCGCCGGTTTCTGAGACTCGGTATTTCGAGCAACTGCTCGAAGAATCCCTGGCCATCGAACCCGTAGCCCAGCCCGGACGTTTTTCCCAGAATGTCGGCCCTAACGGCGAAGATTTGCCGCTCCACGTTTATCCTTACGGCATAGCTCGCCACCAGCTCGAACAGGTGATTTCGACCCTGAACCTGCCTGTGCTGCTGACGAAGGATATTGAGAGTGCTGACGTGGTTTTGGCTTTGCGATCGAACGTTCGGAACCAGTCGAAATTGAGGCACTTGGCCAAAACTCGCCAAGTTCCCCTGCACACAATTAAGGCCGGCACTATTCCCCACGTAGCGAGAGCTTTACGGCGCCTGTTGGACATGGATGACCCGGGCACCCCCGAAGTGGCAGACCTCGCCTTATTCGCCCGCAGCGGTTCTTCTGACGAGCTCGAAGCTCTCGAAGAAACCCGCTTGGCAGTCGAGCAAATTGTCATTCCCAAGGGACAGCCGGTGGAACTCCTGCCCCGTTCTCCCAACGTCCGCAAAATGCAGCACGAACTTGTGGAACACTATCACCTGAAATCCCACAGTTTTGGGGAAGAACCCAATCGCCGCCTACGCATTTATCCAGCTTAAAGTTGCAGATTGGTGCGTTTGAAGGCAGAAGGTAGAAGGCAAACGGTCGAATTTTTTCCGGGCTTCTGTTTTCTACCTTTGGCCTTTGATATCATGTCGTCTAAATTCACGATAGATAATTTTTGTCGGGGGGTTCACGCCTGATTTTTTAAGAGGGGCAGCAGCTAAGCGTCAACTCGCCCCGACTCGAATCTTGGCGTCGATCGACGGGATATGATATTATTTGTGTTGGTATCTTTTTTGTGAGTGCATCGACTCAAAAGCCTAGCCAATCCCCTATTACCAATTCCAGATAACAGCCGATTATACCTAAACACATTGACGAAAGTTGATATGAATGATGCACAAATTCAGCTATTTATTCAATTAATAGCGACTCAGATGGGTTTACAAATTCGCCCGCAAGATCGATCGGCTTTATCTCAAAAACTTTTGACTCGGATGAAAGCTGTAAAAATAGCCCTTCCCGAGAAGTATTATCAAATGTTAGCCACTCCCAGTCGGGAAAGTCAAAGCGAATGGTGCGAACTCGCGTTGCTGCTGACAACCAACGAAAGTTATTTCATGCGGGACAAAGGACAGTTTTCGCTCCTGGAAAAAGTTATTTTCCCTGAAATGATCGCTCAAAAAAGAAAATTGCACGAGACATCGGGAATTAAGCCAACACTGCGAATCTGGAGTGCTGGCTGCTCGACGGGTGAAGAACCTTATTCTTTAGCTATTATTTTAAAACAGCTAATTCCTGATTGGGAAAACTGGAAAATTTTAGTTTTAGGTACTGATATCAATCAAGAAGTAATAGAAAAAGCGCAGCGAGGAATTTACAGCACGTGGTCTTTTCGCTTGGTTGACCCGGAACTCCAAAGGCGGTATTTCGACAAGGGTAAAATAGAGTGGAAAATAGACAGGAATTTGCGCCAATTAGTCACCTTTAGTTGTCTAAATTTAGTAACAGATAATTACCCTAATAATGACACAGATATTAATAACATGGATTTGATAGTGTGCAGAAATGTTTTTGTTTATTTTGAACATCAATATATTTCACAGGTATTGAAAAAGTTTGCCAAGACGCTGAGACCAGGAGGATATTTAATGACTGGTCACGCTGAAGTTCACAATCACGTGATGCACGATTTTCAACCAAAGGTTTTCCCGGAGTCGGTTGTTTATCAAGCCAAGAATGTCCCAGGGGAGGAACCAGGTAAAATAGAGTCTTTGATTACCTCAGCATCCAAGCCCTCCGGGGCGTTTGGGGAATCAGGAAAGGGAGGGTCCGTTGACTACGACAGCCGTCAGTTGTTACCGAGGCGAACCGTGCTAGCTAGTTTTGCTAACGGCAATTTGGCGGATATGGGGTCGCGGTTAACAGCAGATACAGGGTTGGTAAAGATGGTGGGAACTCGGTATGTGGAGGGAGATTGGGCGGGTAAGGATGGCTCATTTTCACATCCTATTGTAGAAGAAAAAAAACCGCAAACAACTTATTTAATGCTAATTTTAGAAGCCAAAAAATGTTTGAAGAATAAAGATTATATTGAGGCGATTAACAAGGCAGAACAGGCGCTAGTCCTGGAAAGTCAGACTTTTGATGCTGATTATTTGTTGGCGCAAATTTATGCAAATTTAGGTAAGTATTCTCAGGCGATAGAACACTGCAAGCGAGCTAGCAAAGCAGATGCTATGTCAGTATTTCCTTATTATTTGAAAGCTCAAATTGCCGAAGAACAGGGTGACTTGGAAAAAGCTAAATTTTTCTTGAGAAAAGCCATTTATCTCGATCCGTATTTTGTTTCAGCTTATCTAGAACTCGCGAATATATACGATAAAGAAGGTAAGCTAAATATAGCTATAAAAATGTACAACTCATCTTGCGATATTCTCAAAAAACTACCGCCCAATACTCCGATCGGGCAGGAGGGAAAAATGACAGCGAGTGAAGTATTGATGGATGTGAAAAACAA
The DNA here is from genome assembly GCF_031383065.1 of Microcoleus sp. OTE_8_concoct_300. Lineage (NCBI taxonomy): Bacteria > Bacillati > Cyanobacteriota > Cyanophyceae > Oscillatoriales > Microcoleaceae > Microcoleus > Microcoleus sp. OTE_8_concoct_300. Next base: position 27,523 of record NZ_JANMZH010000752.1, read on the forward strand.
ATTGGTAAAATTGTCCCCCTAACAAAAGTGACGCAGAGAAGCTAAAAGCCCGGTTTCTTTGTAGATGCCTCGCATCCCAACCCAATACGATCGTAGAAACCAGATTTTTTTTCGCAAGTCCTAGTAAATAAAGTGTTAGGGTAAATATGGAAATTAAGCCGTATCTTATATTTAAACAGAACGGTTTTCTCTGGGGTGTAGAAGCCTGCTACGTTAGGAAAATTTTCTTTCTCCCGGAGTTGACAGCAATTGCAGAAGCACCTCAAGATATTGTTGGGGCGATCGACCTTCGGGGCGAAGTTCTACCCGTGATGGATCTGAATCTCCGTTTTGGATCCCTTTGGCAGGAGTATGCTGTCACAGATAGTACGATCGTCATAGAATGGCAAGAAATTCGAGTTGGCATCATTGTCAATGAAGTTAGCGAAGTTAAGCATATCCCCGCAGACGCGATAACTCCGCAGCTATCTTACGGGCGAGACAAGCCAGAGGCGTCGCATCAATTTTTAGCGGGATTTGCCCGCTGTGAAGCCGATATTATCATGCTGCTCAATCTCGATCGTTTAATTCGATATTCTCCCGACAAAACAGAGGCAGAAATGCAAGTTTCTGCAAACGGTGCAGCCTCTTGGGCGGCAGCAGGCAAGGTAGATGGCAAAAATTTGCAGTTAGAGAGAGAGCCAAAATTGTTAGCGGAAGATGCTAAAAATTTGAGCCAGCCTCACGTTTTTTGTCCGAATGCTACGCCGGAACAAAAGGCAATTTTTCGAGAGCGAGCTGAGAATTTGAGGCTCGAAGGCGATCGCGAAAATTCTGCAGCTAATATGTCGCTGGCGGTGGTTGTTTTGAACGGCGAATACTTTGGCATCAATCTAGAGGTAGTGCGCGAATTTACTCACATTCACCAAGTAACTCCGGTTCCTTGCACTCCCGATCGCATTATTGGAAATATGAATTTGCGCGGCGAGATTCTGACGCTAGTGGATATTCGGAATGTTTTAAATATGTCGGGGGATACAAAATCTCTCTCTCAAGCGATCGTTGTTGAAATTGAAGATTTGGTCGTTGGTATAGTTGTTGACGAAATCTTAAATATTATATATTTAAATGTGGCAGAGCTTGCGACTATTCCTGCTGCACTAAATTCGGCAAACCGCGAATATCTGCTGGCTACCGCTTTTTATGAAGAAAAAATTATCGCTGTTCTCAACTTGCAGAAAATTCTGACAAAAGGGGGAGTTGTTGTTGATGAGGAGGTTTGAAAAAAAATGTTATACTAAATCAGCTTTTAAACTTACGCCCCTATCACCAATGTTATACCATTTTAGGCGTTGCTCAAAATGGTGCAAAATATCAGTTTAAAACGAGATTTTTTGAGCTCGTATCCGGCAAATTACTTAGGATCGCGAATTAAATAACTTACAATTTTAATTGTTATTGTGGGATGGGCGTCCCGCCCGTCCAAAAAAGGACGGGCGGG
>NZ_JANMZH010000158.1:0-13263 GCF_031383065.1 Microcoleus sp. OTE_8_concoct_300
TACGCTATGCACTCGAAGCATTTCGGACAGCCATATCTTTTAGGTTTGTGAAATGGTTGAACCAAAATTGGGACGTATTCTCCGCTTATAAAGCCAGTTTAGGCTTTGTTTGGGCTTAAAATTTGTTTAAGTCCCGTTAATTTTGTTAAAGACCTAAAACCGGGAGTTTCATTATATACATTGAAGGTGGGTCGTTGTTGTTTGAATTGCCCAATTTGTTTGGTTTGTATCTCTGAGGTTCAAGCCAACGGCAAAATCAAAAATGCTTTATTGTTTAGCACTGATATTCACCTACCACCTGAGCAAATTCTTGAATATTATCAGGCTCGCTTCCAGATTGAATTTATTTTTCGTGATGCCAAGCAATTTACGGGATTGTCTGATTGTCAAGCTCGTCATTTACCACGGCTTGATTTTCATTTTAATGCCAGTCTAATTGCCTTAAACTTAGCTAAACATGAACTCTCTAGTTGTCATTCATCTGCCAAGTCGTTTGTATTTTCTATGGCCTCTTATAAACGGCTGGAATTCAATAAGCATCTACTTTGTACCTTTATTGATAAGTTAGATTTAGACCCGGATTTGATTTTAAATCACCCTAACCTTCCTTCAGTCTTGTCTTATGGTACTTTGGCTGCTTAAAAACTGTCCGGAGTATTGTTTAAATAAAGTTCATAATTATAAATACCAGCGATCCAATTAAATCTTAATCCGAAACGCCTTCTTCGATTCCGATATCTTGATGAAAGTATTCTAAATATATTTAAACTTCGATGTATATTTTCAATAATAATTCTCTATGAAAGCCAGTGGCCCCTTTAAAAATTTTTCGGCTTGACTCAGTTCTTTATTCTTGGTTTTTGTGATGGGAGTTCTACTATTATTATGAATCTTTTTGATGCTTTGATAACCTTTCTCACCTAAAAGTTCAAGTTCTTGATTCATCATGATATTACTTTTTTTGAACAAACTAAAATCATGGGTTTTCCCCTCACTAAAAGCTGTACAGATAATTTTAGCGCTTTTTTTGTTGGCTAAAACTTACGATTTTATTGTATGATATTTTTGCTTGCCACTATAATATTTTTTTTCGTTCTATTGCGTGTTCTGACACATCCACTACTACCGTTTCTATCTCCTAATTTTGACTTCGATTCAGATTTTTTTTGCCAAGTAGATTAAAAAAACCTGACTTTATTAAAATTTTCTCCGTTCTAATTACAATTCGATAAGAATTTGATTCATTAATACCCACTTAATTCCCAGATACAAAAAAGTAGGATATTCTCGCAAATAGGATAATGTCATTTAAATTTGGTTTTCTCTGCACAATTTACTTGGTTTTCCTGATTTTTTTTTAAATATTTTTTCCGCTTGGACTATTTTTACAATCTATGAGAATGTCTCTTGATGTACTCCACAGTAGCGTTTAAAGTCGGCGGGGTTTAACTTTTGTAATTGTTCGTAATTCATCCTATTAAGCTAATTTTTTTTTATTCTACCTAGAACGAGCGCACTTTCGCAAGAGGTCTTGTATATCCCAAATAACCGAACATTAGTCCCAAAAGAACCAATAGTAATATCAGCCATAAGGGATGTCTTTTTCCTGAGCTTTTTCGTTGGTCATTGACTTTTTTCAGAAAGGGGATTAGAGTCAGCACATATATTTATTGTTCAGCGATCGTTGAAAATCTTATCAGATAGCGCGATCGCTTTTACTTTTGGCGATCGAACCCGAGAATGAAACCGCCCTGCCCTAGAAGGGGGAGGTTTTCAACCCAATTTTTCGATAAGTTCGCCATGTCGTACTCCTACTCTATGCAGGGTTGATCAGTAAGCCCTATTGACCTTACTGGGTTGTAGCCCAACATTCGGTAATAGAACCCCTGCTGGGTAAGGAGTTCGGCATGGGTGCCAGATTCAACAATCTCGCCCTCCTGCATCACAAAAATCCGATCGCAGTCTACGGCAGTTGTGAGTCGGTGCGTGACCAAGATAATGGTTCTGTTGCGCCGCAGACGTTGCAGAGTCTCTATGACCCACTGCTCATGCTTCAAGTCCAGCGCATTCGTGGGTTCGTCGAGGATGAGAATGGGAGCGTTAGTGACGAGCGCCCGCGCGATAGCTAGGCGCTGTCGCTGTCCGCCCGAGAGGTTCTGACCGCCCTCAGCGATCGAGGTATCATACTGTTCCGGCAAGGTTTCGATGAACTCGGCAGCCCCGGATTCGACCGCCGCCTCCCGAATATCGTGGAACAGAGCATCCGGGCAACCGTAGGCGATATTCTCTGCGATCGTTCCGGGGAAGAGTGGGCTGCCTTGCGAGACGAGCGCCATGTGTTTGCGAACGTCGGCGACCTTAAGGGTGCGGAGGTCAACACCGTCGAGGAGGACACTGCCCGATGTCGGGTCATAGAAGCGTGGCAAAAGATTGAGCAGCGTGCTCTTTCCCGTCCCGCTAGGACCCAAAAACGCCACCATCTGACCCGGCTCGATACTAGCACTGAGGTTCCGTAAGATGGGTTGCCCAGAGTTGTACTCGAAGTTCACGTCGGCAAGTGCTAGTGTGCGGGGATGGACGGGAAGCGATCGCGCATCAGGCTCATCTTTTATGGCGGGCGGCTCGTCGATCACCGTAAAAACGCGCTCGCATGAAGCTACAAACGTCTGGATCTTAGTAGTGAACCCCAACACCCAACCTATCGGGTCCCAGAACTGATTGAGGTAGGCCATGAATACGATCAGATCGCCGATAGTCACGCCGTCCGGCACCGGACGCAAGAACTGGTCGCGATAGACTAGGTATCCGCCGTAGCCGAAGATAACCCCGCTTCCCAGAGCAAAGACTACCTGAACCGCTAGCGGATAGAGGTTCTCTTGCCAATTGAGCCGCATGGAGGCATTGACGCTGCGATCGACCGCTTGCCCGAAACGCCGCGACTCCGTTGCTTCTCGACCAAAGGACTGGATTAGTCCAATCAACTCTATAGCTTGCTGCATGGTTGAGGTCATAACCGCATCGGTCTGCTTCGACTCGAAGGCTCGACTCCTAATCCTTCCCTCGAAGTACCAATTCGCCAGTATTAGAAGCGGCGTGAACGAAAGTGCAAACACGGTAAGAAGGACATGACGCGACAGCATGATCCAGATCATCGCCGTCAGCGTCACCGATGCCGCAGTGGAGCCAATCAGCGTATCGATCACCCCCCAGGGGCCGAGGCTGTCGTAGCTCAACCGATAGATTGCGTCACCCTGCGATCGGGACCCGTGCCAGCCGAGACTCAACGCCTGCATTTTGTCGTAGAGTTCCGTGCGAACCCGCAAGGTTCCGTTGTACTGGATGCGGTAGTTCAACATCCTACGCAGCATGAAGACGGTATCGCTCAGGATTCTGATAATCATCGCGACGAACGCCATTCCGACAATTCGGTTCAGCCTGCCTTCACCGAACGGGGCAAGAAACAGTGTATGAATCCAGTTGGATTTCGGAGTTGGTGACAAAACCGTATCGACTAGAATCGCCATCGGCCAGGCGTTGAGAAGGTTGAAAAGCACCGATGCCCCGATCAAAAGCAAGAGCGTGATGATCAGCCATAAGTCTTTGCGGAAGTAGGAAATGGAGCGCAGGACGATCCGCACCAACCAATGTTGGTTAATTAACGGCATCACCATTTTTGGTGAATTCTTCTGGCTCTTCAAACGTGCTTTGAATGGAAAAGTCATGGATGTGCTGGGTGCCTCTAAGCAAGACAATGCACCAATTAGGAAGTTTCACCCCAGTCAGAGAAGGCAGAAATTAACTTTGGGTTTTAACCCCTGTTGTCAAGCAGGGTAGATGGAATGTGAGATTATTCAACTGGTGCAAGATTTAAGTATAGTTTCGTTGTTCAAGGGTAGCTAAATAGCAAGCGAGATCGCTTTGCAGACTGGTGTGATGCGTAAGCGTTGCTTTCCCGAAAACGGTCACAAAGTTGAAATAGTCTCAACTTTTCTAGCGGAACTTCCCCCTTGTGGTCTTAAGCATCCAAGTAAAAACCCCATAAGTCGGGCAATAGGGCTAACGCCCTCGCCCAATACATGACTACAATTTTAGAAAACCTTCAGTAAATCCAAAGTTCTCTGGTCTAAAGGAGTCGGCATCGTCAGCTTGTCGAAACTAACTGAAACCAGACGCAATTTAGGCTACACTCGATTTTTAGCGATTGTCGATAAATTTGTTATTAACGTCAAAAAACTGTGAACTGGAAAACCTTCAGAAGTACGTTTCGTTGAAGCTTTCCGTTTCGCCGAAGTGGATGGCTTAACCGGAACAACCACCGACCCCCAATCAGAAGCATTCAACCACTCCTCATCCTCGAACAACAACGGCGGGTAGTAATCGTTGACACCTATGCCATTCTAAGTAATAAGCTAACACACATAAAAACAGATGTGGCCGCACTAGCAGAAATTCTATCGCCAGCACCAACACCCACAGCATCACTAATAACGTAAACACCACCAACACCGCCAATACCCTTGGCTTTATTGCCAACTGCAATACCACCTGGGCCGTTCGCATCTGCGCCAGACCCCGTACCTATTCAATCAAAGGAGCCTAGACCAGCTCGGCAGAAGTAACCCACCAGCCTACACTACCTCTGGATAGCCTTCAAACTTCCAAACAAAAGGTTTAGCCATCGTGCGATTGTAGTAGGCAATAAAGTCGAGAATTTTCTGCTTGAGTTGTTCAGTGGAAGTAAAATTATGCCGAAAATTAAAAATAAATAAGTTGATGACTTATCTGTTATACTGAAAAAAGTGTGAAATTACAATTTTTACCCAAACAGATATTAACTCACAACAGATTTTTCTACTTAAATATTCTAATTTACGTTTAAATCCATGTCTTATTCTAATTCAATTGAGTCAGAAATGAAAAAAATTTATAAATCCTTATCAGAAAAGGATAAAAGAAGGTATGCAGCTAGAGAAGCTCAAAAATTAGGATGGGGTGGCATTAGCTATGTAATGCAACTTTTGGGATGCAGTCGAAATACCATCATCAACGGATTGGAAGATTTAGAAAAAATGGACTCAGAGACACTAAATAGTTCCCGGATCAGAAAGAAAGGAGGGGGAAGAAAAAAGTATTCTGTCTACTCAAATTAGCATTGACGCAGCCTTTTTAGAAGTTTGAAAAAATCACACAGCCGGAGAGCCAATGAATTAGTTTATAAAATGGACTAATTTGACGCATAAAGAAATAGCTTCTGGACTACTAGCAGCAGGTTTTACCATTAGTCTCCCCTTAGTTGCAAAGTTATTAAAAAAGCATGGATATAGCAATCCTAAATCATTTGTGAATTTCTTACTCCCTCCCCGCGAGTTCGGGGAGGGTTGGGGTGGGGTAAAAAATTTACGACTCATTTAGGATTGCTATATAACCGGATGGGATTACATTCTATCAGCAGTGAATACGCTCTGCATAATTTTGGAGAAATGGTATAAGAACCGCGTCTCCCTTTCGGCCTGCCGAACGCAACCATCACGTCGGGCGCGTTAACAATATTCGGTCTTCCCTCGATTGGATACCAAAACAAATCACCCGCTAGGAATACATTCTCGTCATTAGCATACATCCATTCTAAATTTTGTTCTATGACGAGAATCCAGCGAAATTGGTCAGTATTATTGGCTATTGGTTTGCCGTCGCTGTCAGGGTAAATAACTTCTTGCTGAGTAGGAGATGGGATTTTATTTACCATAACAGTTCTCCGGCGTGAAAGACTGTTGAATTTAATTTTAGCTTGTAGGAAGAGTCAGAAGTGCGATTAAGAGCGGGATAGCTACGCTTCACGACTTCTCAATACAAAAGCCTATTCCTCTTTCTCTTTTGTCTCTCTCTTCTCGAACTCTGCGCCCTCTGCGCCCTCTGCGGTTCATAAAAAAAAATCTCACTCAGCATCAAAAATAGGGCAGACACCGCCCGCCCTACACAACTACTTCCTCAGCAACTTCACCCCGCGAATCGAATAATCCAAAAGCTCGATCGGGTGCATTAAAGTAACATCCTTTCCCTGCAACTCCAAATGCTTCTTAATTTGCAAAGAACAACCCGGATTAGAAGAAGCAATCAACTCCGCGCCAGTATTCAGCAAATTCTCCACCTTTTGCACTCCCAATTCATCAGCCACCTCCGGCTGAAGCATATTGTAAACCCCCGCACTCCCGCAGCACAAAGCCGCATCAATCGGTTCTTTTAACTTCACCCCAGGGATTTGTTGCAGCAACTGACGCGGCTGCACACTAATCTTCTGCCCGTGCAACAAATGACAAGCATCCTGATAAACAATTGTCAAATCTCCATCAATCAAAGGATTGAGTTTGGCCGTAATTCCCGCACTTGCCAAAAACTCTTGCACGTCCTTAACATTAGCAGCAAATTTCTCAGCTTTCTCCCGATATTGCGGGTCATCTGCTAAAATATGACCGTATTCTTTCAAAGTATGACCGCACCCAGCAGCGTTGATAATCACAAAATCAACACCCGTATTTTCAAAGCTATCAATCATTTGCCTCGCCAAAGCTTTCGCCTGTTCGGCTTGGCCTTGGTGTTCCGGCAAAGCAGCACAGCATCCCTGACTTTTAGGAACCACAACCTCGCAACCGTTAGCCGTCAAAACACGCACAGTAGCCTCATTCACTGGCGAAAATAACAGCCGCTGCACGCAGCCTAAAATCACGCCGACTCGATAGCGTTTTTCACCTATTGCCGGAATTACCTCTGGTAAATTATCCCGGAAAGAATCAACTGTTACCTTCGGCAAAATTGATTCCATCGCCGCCAAGCGGGGAAATACTTTTTTCAGCAAACCTGTTTTGCGAATAAGTTTGGGCAGTCCTAATTTTTGATAAATAAACAGCGGTACAAGCAAAGGCCGCAATCTGTGAGGATAAGGGAAGAGATTAAAAATCAGAGTACGAATTACATTGTCAGAAAAAGTGCGATCCTGATTTCTGGCCACTTGGTGGCGAGTTGCGGAAATTAATTTGTCGTATTGAACTCCAGACGGACAAGTTGTAACGCAAGCCAAACAGCCCAAACAAGTATCGAAATGCTGCGAGGTTGCTGCGTTTAAAGGTGCGTCGCCTTGATTAATTGCATCCATTAAATAAATGCGACCTCTAGGCGAATCCATTTCTTTACCGAGTACGCGATAACTCGGACAAGTTGACAAGCAAAATCCGCAGTGTACGCAAGTATCGATTAATTTCGGATCCGGCGGATTGCTAGCGTCGAAACCCGGGATTTCCAGGGTTTGTAAGTGGGGATTTTGTGCTAGGAAATTGCTTTCTTTAGCAGGTTTTAAATCGTCGCTGGGAACTTGAGATTTTTCTGAAGTTTGCATATATAGCAGAAAGAAGGAACAAAGAAAAAGGAATCAAGCCTTAGTTATCCAGGAGAGAATTCACAAGCAATAGACCCTTATGTTTCAGCAACAAAGAACGCCCTAACCGTCAGGCAAAGTTGCTAGAAAGCCAGTATAAATCCGTCAAACAAACAAACACCTCTCTTCATTTCTCCTCCTTCGCGGTCTTCGCGCCTTCGCGGTTCATTAAAAAACAAATGAAATAAACCGGGATTAAAGAAAAACCCAACTCCTGACAACAAACTTTAAACTAAATACCGCTTATAAAACGATGGGGACTCAAAAGATTTTCCGGGTCAAACTGCTGTTTAATCCGGCGCATTAAATCGATCGCACTTCCATTATAGCCCCAAACATCTAGCTGTTGCTTGATGTCAGCCGGGGCTGCTAAAACAGTCAGAAAACCGCCTTTAGCTTCGCACCCTCTGCGTACCTGCAACAACCTGTCCGCCGTTGCAGTCTCAAACCGCAAAACCCCCAAACCGCTGCCTGCATGAATCAAAGCGTCCTGTACCGGCAATTCGTTAATTGCCGTTACCGCTTCCGAGGGTCTGATTCCTATTTTGCAAATAATTGCCGACTTTGTGCCAGAATCCCACATTGTTTCTGGCAATCTTTGCCATAACTGATGCTCATCATTCTCGCAGCAGCTAGTGCCTTGCAAACCCAACTTTTCGCCAACTTCCAGTAAGCGAGCTGATTGTTGTTTAACACTTGGGGCGATACTTTGAAATCTGACGATTAATCCCGTGCCCTTTCCTAAGCCTAATTTTGCGACTAACTGCGGCGACAGCAAATCGATCGCACTTGGTGTCAAAGCAGAGGATAATAAGATTTGAGCCGTTTGGGACAAAGCATTAACTTCCCCTGTCAGCACTACGGTTCCCGATGATTCAGGCAGCGGATAAACTCGGAAAGTTACTTGACTTATGACCCCCAAGGTGCCGTAAGCACCAGTAAACAGTTTCATCAAGTCGTAACCGGCGACATTTTTAACAACTCGACCTCCGGCTACCGCAATTTTACCGTCCGATCGCACAAAGGTCATTCCCAACAGCAAATCGCGAACCCCGCGATAGCGATGCCGCAAAGAACCCGCATCAGCAGTAGCGACAATGCCGCCCAAAGTTGCCTGTTGCGGATACGCCGGATCGATCGGCAAAAATTGACCTGCTGCGGCTAAAAGAAGCTGCAAATCGGCAAACTTCATTCCCGCTTCCGCCGTCACGGTTAAATCGCCCACAGCGTGTTCTACAAGCCGGTTCAGACGCGCGGTACTCACGGCCAGGATCCCTCCTGCCCCAGGAGATCCCCCTAAATCCCCCTTAAAAAGGGGGACTTTGACAACATCTTGCTCCCCCCTTGTTAAGGGGGGCTGGGGGGGATCGGGGTCTAATTTAACTAAACCCCCCCAATCGAGTTTGCTGCCGCTTCCCGTCGGCAAGACCCCCCACCGATTGTTCCGAGCCGCTTCAATCACCGCCGCCAGTTCTTCCTGAGTATTGGGGTAAACGGTACAATCTATTTTCGTGCCCGGGGCAACTGCTTTTTCTACTCGTTCTTGCCAAAATACCTCTGTGTACTGTTGCAGACAGATGCCAGCAGTGCCGACAATACTTTCTAATTCTTGTGTGCTAACGTAATTTTCGGTAGAAAAAGATTTCATGAAGGTTATCAGACGCCCGGTAAAAAAAATCATCAAAACACTGCCTAAAACCATTAAATATTAATACGGGCCCGATATTCAAAACATGAAGAAACAAATGTCTCAAAACCGACTTTCTCTCGGAATTACCGGTCTCAACGAAGTGATTGGCGGCGGCCTAATTTCTCAACGCTCTTATTTGGTGCGCGGCGGCCCGGGTACTGGCAAGACTACACTGGGCTTTCACTTTTTGGCAGCAGGTGTGGCTCTGGGAGAAACTCCCCTGTTTATTACTTTAGGAGAACCGGAAGCGCAATTGCGTGCCAATGCCGAAACTCTCGGTTTTGATATTGAAGCGATGGCCTTCCTCGATTTGAGCCCATCCTCAGAATTTTTTACAGAAGTTCAGACTTATGACATTTTCTCGCCCTCGGAGGTCGAGCGAGAACCGACTACACAAAAGATTATCGAGCGAGTCCAAGCTGTCAAGCCACAACGGGTGTTTTTGGACGCGATCACTCAATTTCGCTACTTAGCTGCGGATGAGTTTCAGTTTCGCAAGCAAGTTTTGTCTTTTCTGCGGTTTTTGGTGGAAGGGGGGGCGACGGTGGTGTTCACCTCAGAAGGCACATCAAGTGCTCCCGATGACGATTTGCAATTCATCAGCGACGGAGTAATTTACTTGGAACTGCGCCCTGAAGGACGCACCCTGTCTGTCACCAAGCTGCGAGGTTCTAATTTCCGCAGCGGCCGCCATTCGCTGCGCCTGACTGACGCTGGTATGGATGTATTTCCGCGACTGCTGCCGGACAACTTTCAACAGGATTTTGTTGCGGAAGCAATTTCTTCTGGGGTTCCAGAAATCGACGAACTACTGCACGGGGGACTGGAACGGGGGACTGTGACGGTGATTAGCGGGCCTAGCGGCGTTGGTAAAACGACGGTGGGGATTCAGTTTATGAAGGAAGCCGCAGGAAGGGGGGAGCGATCGGTAGTTTACATTTTTGAGGAGTCAACTTCTACTCTGCTGCAGCGCTGCGAATCAGTTAACATCCCGGTTGGGGCGATGATTGGGCAAGGAAGTCTTTCCGTGATACCTGTGGAACCTTTGCTGTACTCGCCGGATCAGTTTGCCTGTATGGTACGCCACGAGGTGGAGCACGAAAAGACCCGGATTGTGATGCTTGACAGTATTTCTGGCTATCAGCTTTCGATGCAGGGGCAAGATTTGGTGAACAATTTGCACGCTTTGTGCAAGTATCTAAAGAATATGGGAGTCACCGTTATCTTGATTAATGAGGTAGAAGCCATTAGCGGAGATTTTCGGCTGACTGAGATCGGGATTAGCTATTTGGCGGATAATCTTCTGTTTATACGTTATCTGGAACGCCAATTGCATAATAGGACAGAAATCCGCAAGGCGATCGGAGTAATTAAAAAACGAGTCAGCAATTTCGAGAGAACTCTGCGAGAACTCGAGATTACTCGCTACGGCATCAAAGTCAGCAAACCGATACGGGGGCTGCGCGGCATTTTGAGTTCGGCGCCGGTGTGGATTGAGGCCCAAGCCGATGAAGATTGAATCCGGGTGTGTCGTGCTGTTTTTGGGCAATTGCAGCTAATTTTGCAGTCGTGAATCTACTAATCAGTAGGGTGCGCGGTGCGCGCACCTCACCACTAGCAGTAGTGCGCGCACCGATCACCTCACCACTAGCCTAAATCCTGGACAACTTAAATATATTGGTAAAATTGTGTATTTTTAGACTTTTATACCAGTTTTCAATTCTATGAAATACAGTAGAGGCACGGGGCCGTGTCCTGTGTCCGAGCATCTGTACTTCACTCAACTGAAAACCGATGTAATAGCTCGCCGAAACGTAAGCTAATACTAAATAAAAAAAGAATCCCACTTTAGGCAAGCTCCCAATGCATATATAATGAGTCACTCCCCATTCTAAAATCTAAAATCTAAAATCTAAAATCTAAAATGGTATAACCCGTATTCAGAGGAAGCTGATAAATGACTGGAAACTCAATAATTTTAGCCGTAGACCGCAATCATCGAAACTTGGAACTATTAGCACAATTTTTCAACAAAGAAGGATACCAGATGATCGCGGCTTATAGCTTTGAAGATGTTGCACAAGCTATCAGTCAGCCTGCTAAGATCGGTATGGCTTTAGTAGATATTTCTGGCTTCGACCGCCGGATTTGGGAGTGCTGCGAAAAACTGCGAAATCACCAAATCCCTTTTCTGATACTCTCGCCCAAACAAAGCGCTGCCATTCAGCACGAAAGCCTCTGCCACGGTGCTCGGAATATGTTAGTAAAACCTTTGATCGTTAGAGATTTGCTGGGAATTGTTCACAGCTTGCTAGGAGAAGTTGCGTGAGTCAAATTTTATTGCTTGTCGAACAGAAAGAAAATCGCCGCCTGTTATTAGAATGGCTAGCAGTTTACTATGAGGTATTGCTGCCACACTCAACAGAAAATAGTCAGGAATTTTTACCATTTAATCAATCTTTTGACCTGGCGATAATTGACGGTCTTGCCCTGAAACGCCACTGGCAATGGGTGGCAGCCCAAAAACAGGCAGAACACCCGGTATGCTTGCCTTTTCTTTTGATTACATCCCGCTCGGATGTAGGGATGGCAACGCAATTTATTTGGCAAAGTATTGACGATTTGATTATCGCTCCGATCGAGAAGATAGAATTGCAAGCGCGGGTGGAGATTTTGCTGCGATCGCGCCAGTTGTCTTTAACTCTCAAATTGTCTCACGACCAACTCGATCGCACTCTGCAAACAGCCCAAGAACTCAACGAGATGAAAACATCTTTACTATACATGATTGCCCATGACGTTCGCAATCCTTTGAATTTCATCATCGGCACTACACAACTTCTTACCAAGTACAAGTTGACATTAACAGATGAGAAAACACAAGAACTGCTAGACAAAACTCAAGCAGCCGCAAAAGGCATCGATCAGTTATTAGACGATGTTCTGCTGCTGGGCCGTGTTGAGTCAGGACAAGCCGGGTTTTGCTTGGTACCGCTAGACTTAGCAAAGTTTTGTAATGAGTTGGTAGGGGAATTTCAGAGCAGCCTGAAGTTGAAACCTCCAAGCGATCCGGTGACGCTGATTTTTGTGAATCACAGTCCATCAGCGATGGTGTCTTTGGAGGTAAGCTTGCTCCGGCGCATTCTGGGCAATTTGCTGTCAAATGCTATTAAGTATTCTCCCCCAAATACCGAAGTAATCTTTGAATTAAAAGTTACTGAAACTGAGGCTATCTTTTCTGTACAGGATACAGGAATTGGCATACCTGTAGCAGACCAAGGACGGCTGTTTGATTCATTTTACCGGGCTAAAAATGTCGGTCGAATTCCCGGTACTGGACTGGGGCTGAGCATTGTTAAAAAATGCGTGGACTTGCACGGTGGCGAAATTACTTTGATCAGTGAAGAAGGCGTCGGCAGTACATTTACCGTAACGCTGCCGATCGCAAAACCTGAAAAAAATCAAATCTCGCCTGCAACGCCTTAAACTAGATGCAGGCATTATCTTGGGATAGTCATCGATGAATTTGACGCCCGGGTGAGGCTATACGTGGTAGTGTGACCGTGAGATATATCCTCAAAAAACTGAATAAAACTCTCGCTATTTTACAACGCAAGAATTTGAACAGCCATTAACAGCCGATCGTCAACTGATGAAATTGAGCATTGTCGTTCCAAGAGCGACCGGGGAGAATTGGCGATCGTTCCTCAAAGCTCGATCGGCATCGTAAAAAATGTTAAACGCACCCAATAATAATTATATACCATACAAAACTTATCCCAAGTTGCCAGACTTTATATTTATGAAAAAAACAGAAAAGAAACAAAAAGTCCTGGCTGTAATATCAATTACGGTTGCATTGGAATGATTAAACCGCAGAGTACGCTCTTAACGCAGAGTCTCCAGAACAGAGAGATGAATACAGGACGATGCTAACGGATTTGATATAAAGCCTCTACACAAGCGCATTTTGTCTGGCAATCCCTCCTGGTTGCTCCCCATAAGTTAATAGGGTTCAGTTAATCTTTAAGTGGTTGTGGAGTTTTGGACTTCAAGTCACTAAGGAATGAGAATTAAATAACTTCCACAAGTTTGTGGGATGGGCGTCCCGCCCGTCCAAAAACGACGGGCGGGACGCCCATCC
>NZ_JANMZH010000755.1:0-1023 GCF_031383065.1 Microcoleus sp. OTE_8_concoct_300
TTCATGTTTTTTGGCTTCAATCATTGGTAAAAGCTATGTTTCGCCAGAACACAATTGACAAAACTTATATTGCCGAGGAGAACTCGAATTCACTCATCTTTCTAAATGCTGTTTTCTCACTTTTTCAGCAAGCCCTACATAAACTACAAACCGTCGTTTTATGCTATGATGCCTCAATCTAAAATCTAAAATATAAAATCGAATGAGTGACTTTATTTACAAATATCCACCTCTCTTACCAGGCATTTTAATCAAGCGGTACAAGCGATTTTTCGCTGATATCGAACTAACTACGGGAGAAATCATCACCGCGCACTGTCCGAATACTGGCCCGATGACTGGTGTTTGCATTCCCGGCAATCCCGTGCTAGTATCTGGCAGCGACAATCCTAAACGCAAGTTAGCTTATACTTGGGAATTAATTAAGCTGTACGACACAGAACCCACTTGGGTGGGAGTTAATACTGCGCTGCCAAATCGAGTTATTAAATTAGCTTTGGAATTACGATTGTTTCCTGAGTTGGGCAATTACAGTTTAATTCAACCGGAGGTTGTTTACGGCACTGATAAAAAAAGTAGAGTTGATTTTTGGCTGACGGGTGAGGAAAAACCGATTTTTCTGGAAGTTAAAAATACAACTTGGGTAAAACAGCAGTTGGCTTTATTTCCCGATACAGTGACGGAGAGGGGACAGAAACATTTGAGAGAATTGATGGAAGTGATGCGGCTGGGTGCGAGGGCTGTAATGCTGTATTTTATCAATCGCGGGGATTGTACTGATTTTGCTCCCGGGGATAGTGCCGATCGCCTTTACGGAGAATTGTTCAGACAGGCGATGGGTGAAGGTGTGGAAGTTTTGCCTTGCCGCTTTGACGTGACGCCAGAAGGTGTGCGCTATTTGGGGTTAGCAAAACTAAATTTACTTCACCCCAAATGATTGATTAGGATCGCGAATTAAATAACTTACAATTTTAATTGTTATTGTGGGATGGGCGTCCCGCCCGTCCAAAAAGGACGGGCGGG
>NZ_JANMZH010000171.1:0-16525 GCF_031383065.1 Microcoleus sp. OTE_8_concoct_300
GGTAGCTATGACCCTTGATAAGCATAAGCTTGACGGTATCCCTCAAATTACTGTAAAAACTTTGCCATCTAGGGAATTTGAGTTACTTCTATTGACAGCAGGCTACGGTAAAATGGGTACGGCTCCGGCTCAGGGAAATCGTATGAAAGTCTGGTGGAGTCATTCTACTTTTAGACGCATTGAAGCTATTTATAGTCCTGATGGAATAGTTGCTATTATTGCTTATCACGTTTAGATTTGTAGTTAAACAAACCCAGAAGTTTTTATTGACTCTTTTGATAAGAGAGGGCGATCGCACTTTGGGATTAGGGATGGGGGGCGATCGCACTTTTGGTTATTTGGGGAAAAGGGCGATCGCTTTTCAAAACTAATTCACCTTATTTACCTTTCCTATGTTTGACTTGTTACCATTTCTGGGATTATTTATTGTCTGCCAGTAATCGTCATCGAAATTTATGAGAACCTCTTGGCCTACATCTATACCTAGACTATCGTGATACCACACAAAATATCGATTACCACTCTTAGCCTGAACAAGTATTTTGTAGTAAGGATACTCCAACCCAAATTTTTGTAAAACTTTAAATGATTCAGTCCTCATCTAAATCTGCTCCTGTGAATTGATTAGTTGTTCGTTTCTAAATCTTGTGAGGGAGGTGGTAACTGAACATTCCCCTCCACGGGAGTCAACTTGTATTCTGGCTTAGTAGCAGCCTTGTTAGCCTGAATTATTTCAGTCATAGACTCTGTTAAGTGAGACTGTGTTACCTGCTTTTCTTCTTTGGATTTATCTTCTCTAGCAGCAGCAACTACAGCCTGAAAGACAGCATTTTTGATATCTCTTCCAGAGATTTTCTCGAACTGCTTCGCCAGTTCCTCAAAATTAACTGAGCGCTCTAAGGGAAGCTTGGTGGGAATCTGAGCTTGCCAAATTTTGACCCGCGCTTCTTCATCCGGTAAATCAAATTCAACTTTCCATCGGATTCTACTTATAAAAGCAGGATCGTAGTTGCGGATTAAATTAGTGGCAAAAATCACAATTCCTTCGTAGGAAGAAAGTTGTACGATCATTACACTGCGGGTTAAGTTAACTGCTGTGTCAGTTGACTGGGTAACGCTTTCAAGACGCTTTCCCAAGAAAGAATCAGCTTCATCGAAGAATAAAACTGCATCCTCTTCGCTAGCAAACTCAAAAGCTTTAGCAATATTTTTTGGGGTATCGCCAACATATTTAGATTCAAGTTGTTGGTAAGGTAAAACTAAAATTTTCTTGTTCATCGCATGAGCTAGTGCTTCAGCAGTCAGCGTTTTACCCGTACCAGGAGGTCCAGAAAAGTTGATAGATAAAGCTTTGTCTAGCTTGTGCTTCTCGCTCATGCCCCACTCATTAAAAATTAAATCTTGATACTGAATTTCAGCCAAGATTAAATCAACCTGGCGTTTAGTTTTCTGAGGTATAACCACATCATCTAGAGTGTATTTAGGTTCTCTGAGGTATGGGCTAAAATCTATGGATGATTCTGAAGATTCGTTCCCTCTCTGTATTTTGTCGCCTAAACTATCCACAACTTTGTCTATCAAGTTATCAACTACACCACCTTTGCCATTGTTAGAGGTGGGGTTTTCTCCAGCAGCTTCCCGAAAAGCTCCTAATCTATCAATTCTTGGCATGATTTATTACCTAGATAAGAACATCAACTCAAAATCAATTATCCCAATTGGTCAAATACTTTACTTCAGCTTTCGACCTAATTTTAGGAAAATCCTGATTGTCCCCCTTGAATTTAAAGACTTGTGACGGCTTACTTTCAATATGTTTGGGATCCCAAATTTCCAGAATGATTTCATCCGAGTATTCTCCAGAGTACAAGATCGCATATAAAGTGGTTCCGCGTCCAAATTGTTCGATGAGAACAGGTGCGAGCTGGGTTGGCCAGATGGTGGCTAATTTGTCAAAGACACTCTCCAAAGAGGCTTTTGAAGGTTTAGATACCCCAAAAAGGCGATGCATAAAATCAAAGCCGTCACCTTTTTCAAGCTTAGGTGTTTCGCTGTTTTTATCGGGATACCAAGCATCTAATTTATTGTTGCGCGGTGGTTCGTTTCGTGGCATGGTAATGACCTCTTGTATAGAAATAAAAGATGGATTTTGTCCTATATTGTACAGTGTCAATCGACCTGAATAATTAAAGCATTAAAAAACAAATTTTGCTTCATTCTGGCATAATTATCTACGCTATCAGCCATTTTCTCTACAAACTTAGCAACGGGGTTATCAGCCAAGATAGATGGCAGTTCTGGTGCAGCAATAAACTGCATGAATAGCATAGTAAATAGCTCCGTCGCCGTTTTTTTCCATTGGTCGTATTCTCGACCTGTTAACTCGTTATCAAGCACATAGATTCGTTCTAACTTAGAAGAAAGAACATTTGAACGAATTTCTAAATCGCCTTTATCAATCTTTGGAACTGCATACCCCCTTTCAGAATCGCTGATATTTGTGTCGTATAGCCATATTTTAATGTATTGAAACTTACAATCAGAGATACGACGACTCTCACGAAAGATTTTTCTGACTATTAAATCATCAAAGAATCGTTGAACTTTTTCGCTAACAACACATTCACCATTCTTGAGTTTTTGACCTGGCAATCCTAATAGTTCGATGCTTCTTAAACTGCCCTCACCTTCTGGAGAACGAAAGCCTATTTCCAGAAAAACTCTCTCAGCATTATTTGGATTTCGCATAATTTAACCTCTTTTGTTCTAATCTTCTAGTAATAATCTTCTAATTGCAATGTTTTAGCTTCTCCTCGCTGTGTAGGCAGAGGGGTACTTTGAGGTACTTGCTTCAACTTGAAAACTTCTGAGGGTTTGCTGTTAACATATCTAGGGTCCCAAATTTCCATTATTGTCTCGCCTAGCACTGAGCCAGCGTAGAAAATAACGTATAGAATAGATGCAAATCCAAAAGCTGCTATTAAAGCAGTGACAACTGCTGTCTGCCAAAGTTTTTGTAAGCCAGTAAATAGGGCTGTTAAAAAAGTTCTTAGCTTTTCTGCCAGCCAGGTTGTTACATCACTCAACCAGTTAAAAACCTCGCCGGCTAGTCTATCTAACTTGCTACCTAGCCATGTAAAAAAGCCCATTTTTTTTCCTCTTTAAATCATTTATTTGGCTGTTTCTAGCTTAGTTTTAGCTCAGTAATTATAGGATTCTGTTTGGTAGGCAACTGAACATCTGTTCCCTGTTCTAACATTCCTATTGAGCCTATAACTGATTTACCTTGTGACGATGTTGGATCGATAAATCCAAGAAATACTTCTCTACCCTCTCTGAAAACAGCTATCCACCACTCACGTCGATACCCAAACTCTTGGCGTAAGTAATATTCAATCTCAGACCAAGTATTGTCCAAAAACTGGGCTATGTTTGCCAAAAGATATTGAGTAGCTTCTGTTACGTATCCCCAAATTTCTCTGGTAGCAGCAACTAAGTTTTTCCATAACTCCGCAAAAACTCTTGATAGAGCATCAATAACCGCACCAACCCCATAACCCACCGCTGCACCAAGAATGAATCCGGCAGCAGCTTGCAGTAAAATATCCCAAACCATTACTATTTACTCCAGGAAACGTATCGATTCATAAGAATGAACCGCATTAACCGTATGAAGTTGATGTCTTATCCAAACAGATCGAAGAAAGATACCTGTTGCCCGATCGCACCGCAAATAGATACCGCAATGCCTAAGCATCCAGTACCAACTCGTTCCCGCACCCAGCAACGTCTTGCTCCTATATCTATGTATTCGGCTTCAATCCCGAATTTTTACGCAGAATTTGGCGTATTGTTACAAATCTTTACACTAGCCCATTAACCGCTGCTGTATCTGCACCCTAAACTCTTGACACATAGCCCGCTCTTTTTACAGCAGAGCGATCGCCACACCGATTTCAGCAATGATAAACTAAGTTATACTCAGATAGCAACTAGCTAAAGCTATAATTTTAGTTAGGCTTTAGCTATCAACTAAGCGAGACATACTGCGATGACATCCAGCGACGAGATGTTTGCCGAGGCTGCGAATAACTGGGACTTGGAAAGGCTCTACAAAGCTATGGCAGAAGCCAAGTGGCAAGTCTCTCCTCGTGCGAGAAAGGGACTTACAGAACGGGAAAAGCTTTTTCTCCGAGGTTTACTATGCGGCCACAGTCCTGCTGAAATAGCTAGCCAACTCCATCAAAGTCGTAAAGGTGTTGAGGTTTATGTATCTAAAACTTTATATCAATACTTTAAAAAAATTACAGATGTACCTAACGAAAAGGTAAGCAACTGGAGAAATATTCACAACTGCCTAGAGGAAGCTGGATATAAAACTGTACCCTCTGTTAAATCTCACTCAAGCAATTATTCACCCCAAATTCCGTTAGTAAATATAGTTAATATAAGTTTGAACAATCAAAGTCATTCAATAACAATTGACATTCACCTTCAACTAACATTACCTTCGCTTTCAGAAGCAACAATGACAGAAGACATGGATACAAAAGAGCGCCCCTCAACAAACCAATCTAACTGAAGGGCGATCGCCCCTAACCCAAACCACAAATACCTAATCTTCATCCCCTGTCAAATTAATCGGACCAAAATCATCAGGAACCTCCTCAAAAGATTGAATCTGCAATACCCGCATCATGACTTTCCACTGACGGGGTGTTGGTTTCGCTTCGGTTTCACCCGAAACCCAACGCTGATAAGTACGCAGCGGAATCCCGCAATGCACCGCAAATTCAGCCTGAGATAGCTTTGTTCGCTCAATCCTCAAAGCCTCGATCGGTGATGCACTCTCTTGGGGTCTTGTGTCTTTTTTCATTAAAATATTGGCGCGTCATATTGACGTATAGCCAAAAACAAGTTTATCATATCAGGTACGCTTTGATGCAGTGATTGCAGCACTGCACCAAAACGATTTCCCCAATGTTGTCAACTCAACACTCGGAGTAATAACAATAATGCCAAAAAACCCAGCTTGGTTGCGTTATGACCCAGACGAGAATATTTCTCGTCACGCAGCCACCGATGATGAATACTGCTACGACATGGAAACTAAATATGGATGGACACTCAAGAGGATAGAAAAACTTAAGGGTGACACCTTGAAAGCCGATCGCGCGATCGAGAGTAAAACAGAATTTCCTCAGCCATTTCACGAACAGGATGATGATGATGCGTAAATACATTGTTTTTAGAGCCGAATGGCGGGAACCGGGATGGGAAGATCGAATGCTATCCCACACTCATTCTCTGACTCGCATCCTTGCTGAATACTTCGATTCCTCCGATCGCCCGATCCCGCAACCAGGATACAGACCAACCGAGTTTGTCAGGGTTGAAGCAGAACACGAACCCAATTTCCACGGTTGGAGTACCCATTACAAAACAGGTGATTGGGAAGTTGCTAGAGTCGAAACCTACACCCCCGATATCCCCAACCTTCCTCAAGGTGGTTCGAGCGAATTCGGCATGGTGGTTATCTGCTATTGTCGCTACAATCCGATCGATGCAGCGCTCAAACCAATGCCCGATCGTCAGGTTTCGATCGATGGATTCGGTGGCGACAGGGAAGCCTACGAACGTTGGCTAGAATCTCAAAAAGACCCGCAAGCTGCTGAGGTATAGCGAGGTAAATTTAAGGGCGATCGCTATTCGATAGACTTGCGAAAATCAAGCTTAGGGCGATCGCCTACAATAGAATCAACACCCCTCATCTCAAACACCATGCAAATTGTTTTGCCTCCTGAAGTTCAAGCCCTCGTGCAGCGCTTTCCTCACCAGCGGCAAATACAACAGCGCGATCGACGTTATCCTTGCAGCGATTAAACTACTCGAACAACAGCAAGACATTTATCAAGGACGACTGCAAGAAATCCAACGAGACGCACAGATTGGTCAGCAAGCATCCGAACGCGGTGAAGTCGTAGACGGTGCAACCGCAATGGCACAAATTCGAGCTAATTTGCGATCGCGCGATCGAGAGTAAAGCTGACTAAAAAGGAATATACTCAACAGCATTCATCCATTAATCAGAGTCCGAGACTAAAGCAATCAGTTCCAAATCCTTAACAAACTGTCCGATTGTACCGCCTAGCTGATGTCCAAATATCAAACCAGCAAACTGTTTTTCCTGACGCTGCCAATCTTGAGCCATTGCCTTAAAAAGGATATCGTGAGTAAACAATACTCTTCCTAGCTGAGTGGCACGTTCCAAAAGTTCGTCATCCGGCAATTCTGTCGCACCATCTTCGATCGCAGCCAAAACATCCACGCCACGACGGCGCAACTATTCGGTAATTGCTTGCGGAATGTGAACGTCCATGTACAGAGCGATCGCCACTTACAACAACCCCTTAGCACGCATTCTCACGAAAAATGGTGAAGGCGAAAGCATAGATTTGTCCTGTTGTACCTGCTCCCATTCCGTCCGAATCTCCTGCTCAATTTCACCTTGAAAGTCGAAGTAATAAGCCATTGCTGCATGACCCTCTGACTGCATCAAATAAGGATGCTGGCGGCACATCTCTTCCACTGACCAACCGTAAGCTAGATAACCCATCACAATCTGAGCAACCCGCACGCGGGGTATTCGCTGCAACCGTGCGGGTTGACCCGCTACTTTCTCGATATGAGGATAAATTAAAGCTGATGTCATTGCTTTTTGGCTCTATCTCTACAGGAGCTTAGCATAAGTAGTATTATAACAGTCAACAAAAATGAAAAGAATTAAACAAAGTGATCGCCCTTTCATTCCCTAAAAGCGATCGCCCTTGTGACAAGACATTATAAGTGCGATCGCCACAGCTAAGCAACACCATAGCTCGTAAACGGCCTTGCATAGGGAGGCTGAAGCCCCAAAACAATATCCTCCCGCGCCACACCCATCAGCACTAACTCCTCAGCAATTAGTTCATCCGTTTGATTGCGTTGAATCCAGACTTTCCCATCTCTGATGTCTAAGTGGATCGGGCAACTATAAATCCGATTGTGACCGTCCCAACCTAAATCTACTATCTGATAATGGTCATGTTCTGTGTCTAATAATACCTGGATTTCTATGTCGTCATTGATAGGTTTAGTCTTGCTATATTCCATCAAAAAAGTGCGAACAATCTGCCGATATTTAGCTAATCTCTCCATTCTACAATCACCTCATTAGTAGGGTCGTATACTAACAACTTTAAATCGTACTCAGCTATCGCCGCTTGGGGCAAAGCACGAGAGAAAAATGAATTATAAGCAGCGATCGGAACTGCCAAATAGAGCGATCGATCTGGCTCCAAATTTCTGAGCGCTAGTCGATAATTCAAAAATTGACCGAGGGCTAGGTGGAAATCAAACATAGCTGATTCACTCAGAAAGCTTTTAACCTCCACCGCAATCTTCTGCACACCTCGCTCTGCGGCTAAAAGCTGTTCCGCCCCCAAGTCAATCCTGAGCCGATCGTCTTCGCTAAACTTTAGCTTCAGCGGATCGTGGGTAATTACCCAATTATCCTTCATGAGAGCGGATTTCACAGACTCATGGAAAACATCCCTAGCCGACATAGACTTTACTCAAAGACCTAGTTTCCATTCTCTCTAAACCCACGCACTTAAGAACTTAGCACTAATAGTATTATAACACTCAACCAAAATGCCAAGAATCAAATAAGCGCGATCGCCCTTTCATTCCCAAAAACCGATCGCCTTTTCATTCACCTGACCAAAAAAGCCGCACACTCAACATGAGAAGTCTGAGGAAAGAAATCCGCCGGCTGCACTCGCGCTAACTTATAATCCCCATTTTCGCACAAAATCTTGAGGTCGCGAGCCAAAGTAGCAGGCTTGCAGCTAACATAAACAATGCGATTTGGCTTGATTTCCTTGATAGCTTCCAAAACCGCGCGATCGCACCCTTTCCTCGGAGGGTCTAGCAGCACAATATCCGGTGTCAATCCCAAGGAAGGCAGCAAACTCTCTACAGTTCCGGCCTGAAACTCGACATTTCTCACGTCATTTAACTCAGCATTTAATTTAGCTTGTTCGATCGCCGCCGGTTGCACTTCTAAACCTATCGCTATTTTTACTTGTTTTGCCAGGGGTAAAGTAAAAGTACCAATTCCGCAGTAAGCGTCAACCAAAACCTCGTTTCCCTGCAAAATCAATTCCCCTACCATCGCCTCTAACAACGCTTCAGCCGCCTCTGTGTTAACCTGGAAAAAAGTATCTGCTCTTAGCTGAAATTTCAAACCAGCAAAGCTTTCTCGCAGATAAGAACGACCAGCAATGCAGCGAGTTTCGGAACCAAAAATCACATTAGTTTGATCGGGATTTATATTCAAACAAACCCCTGCCAGTTGAGGATATTGTTTCAGCCACTCTGATGCTTGCTCTTCTAGTCCCGGCAACTCTCCAGTGCGAACTATTAAAGTTAGCAGCATCTCGCCGGTGCGCCGTCCGATCCGCAAGGACAAGTGACGCAATTCTCCTGTATGTTTCTTTTCGTCGTAGACTGGCCAATCCCGCCAGTGGATGTCTTCTTTGACCTCTTTTAACAAAGGATTGAGGCGCGGGTCTTGCACCGGACACTGATTGAGATTGACTAATTTGTGAGTGCTTTTTTGATAGTAACCTGCTTGGACTTGACCTGTTGCAGATATTGCCACGGGATAAGTCGCTTTGTTGCGGTATCCCAAAAATTGGGAAAATCCCTCGATTTTTCCCGTTAAAATTTCATCAACTTGGGGATTGCTAAATCCGCCAATCCGTTCTAAGGCTTGAATGATTTGATTTTGCTTCGCTGCAAGCTGATATTGATAATCTACGTGCTGCCACTGACAGCCGCCGCACTTGTCGGCGACAATGCAGTTAGCTCGAATGCGGTGTTCGGATGCTTCCAGAAGTGTGTCCAGCTTGCCTGTAGCATAGGTCGATTTGACTTGCACGAGGCGGACAAGGACTCGATCGCCCGTCACGGTATCGGGTACAAACACCACTAACTCACCAAAACGACCAACTCCGTCGCCGGTGTCTGTCAAGTCGGTAATCTCTATCTCAATCAGTTGACCTTGCTGGCAAGGGTTTGCCAATTTCGTCGAGTTTGGGGTCGGGAATTTAGATTTGGTCACAAGTAGTCGTGGTAGGATTTAATATGGTAATGCAATATCGCTCTCTCTTTCCTGAGATAAGTCGTAGTGAAGCGGGGCTCCATCCATCGCACTCAAGCTCAATAGCAGGCTGTATTCCTGCTGCTGAACGTCTTGCTGCTAAAGCCAAGCTTCAACCTGCAAGTCAAGCCTGCCGTGAGTTGCCTCGATCGATCCTGTGCGATATGCTGTTGGGGCGAGGTAGCAAAAACTCGTTAAACAGTCAAAGTGTCTGCCGACATCAAAACTCTCACTCGCAGTTTTTGAGTTTTTCCCGCAGTACCCTGGAACACAGGGAAACTGGCTTGAACATCAAGCATAACGTTTGCGGAGATTTACCCGCTACTTCTAATGTTGATAAATATTAGAAGCAAAGTAAATCGCCCAACCAAGAATCTCATCTTTAAGGGATGAGAATGTCAATTAATCTTACTCTCAAATATCCTCAATTCTTTTGAATAACAATGAGCGTAGTTAGCCAACTAATTCTCCAAGCCGACGACGAACTTCGCTATCCCAGTACCGGCGAACTTCAAAGCATCAAAGATTTTTTTAAAACCGGAGAACAGCGGGTGCGTATTGCTACTGCGCTGTCTGACAGTGAGAAAAAAATTGTTGAAGAAGCTAGCAAAAAACTCTGGAAAAAACGCCCTGACTTTATCTCCCCCGGAGGTAATGCTTACGGTCAACGCGAACGGGCTTTGTGTCTGCGCGACTACGGCTGGTACTTGCGCCTGATTACCTACGGTATCTTGGCGGGTGACAAGGAGCCGATCGAAAGCATCGGTTTGATTGGCGTTCGGGAAATGTATAATTCTCTCGGCGTTCCTGTTCCTGGCATGGTCGAAGCTATCCGCTGTTTGAAGGAAGCTTCTTTGGCTTTGCTCAATCAGGAGGATGCTAAGGAAGCAGCTCCTTATTTTGATTATATCGCTCAGGCAATGTCTTAATTGCTTTGGTGATTGCTTTCATGAATGTGGCGGAGCATTCGCGGGTGATTTTTGGGGTGATTTTATCTCGCAATTGCTCGCAAATGTTTCGCTTCTGTTTTTTGGAAAGGAAATCTGCCTCTTTTCTGCTAGGAAGCAATGCAGTTTAAGCTTTCCCAGATGTTGAGTTTGTCTTGTCTTTCAATGCACATTTGATTTAAAAAGTCAAGTGTTTTTGGGAGAAATTGTTTTTTGAATTTCCGGCTGTCGTACAGAATGGATGTTTTGAGCTGCGAGAGTTCTCCAAGGGTGGGGCAGGTTTGGATATGATGGGCGATCGCATTTTGCCATTCTTCCAGCCTGCGGTAGCTGACAAACAGGCCGCCTCTATCCCGATGGTGGACGAAAACCACGAAAGCCCATGATTCGACTCGCTTAATCAGGTTTTGGCTGATTTTGAGCAGTTGGGCGATCGACCTGACGGTGATGCGGAGCTTTTTCGAGGGTTGGATGCGGCGAAACAGTGCTGTCATGGCTGTATACTCAGGGCTTGAGAGGCAAGTTCTGTTTAGAGTCAATTACATATTACTCTATCAGACTCTTATTGCACAAGTGCAAGAAAACTTAATTTAAACTTCTTAAGCTCAGATGTTGCTCGTGCAACCCTCAATCATTGATGCTGTGCTAGTTTGAGAGTTAACGTAGGTGGGAAAAATGTCAGGACTCTCTAACAAAGCTGTGGTAGACAAAGAGCAGGAATTGCGTCCCGTTCGCTTCACTGAAACGGGGCGGATGCGTTTGGGGAAGATTTTAAAAGCAGCAAGACAGACAACAGGCTGGTCTGTCAGCGAAACAGAGTTTAAAACAAAGGGATATGAAGAGGCGCTGTTCACCGCTACAAATCAACCCGTACCCAAAGATGTGGGTATCAGTGCCGCAACAGTCAACCGTTACGAACGTGGGAAGCTAGATAATTTGGATTGGCGATCGCTGAGTCTGTTATGCTTTGTCCTCAAGCCGATCGACCCGGTGACAGGAGAGGCCCTGGAACCGACAAATGCGCTTTACATCGCGTGCGAACATCCCCCATACAACGATGCGAAGCTCTACGACTAGATTATTTGCAGATAGGTGATGACTGATGGTGGTAGCAGAAGCTAAGCCAGAAAAAGAATACTTGAGACGGAGATTTACTGATACCGGGCTGCGGCGGTTGGGTAAATTCCTGCGATCGTGGCGGGAAGCTAGGGGGTGGAGCGTTCACGAACTGAGCGAAAAGACCAAGCAGCATGAGGCTCAATTTTATAATCTAGGGGGAGAGCCTTTGCCGAAAGTTTTGGGGGTCAGCATTGCAGGCATTTCGAGAATCGAAAATGGCTATTACAACAAGCCTGCACCCGATCTTTTGTGGCTGTTCCTCGATGTTCTCGAACCAGTTCACCCGGTTGAAAAGCGGTTGGTTACTCTAGAAGACTTACTGTTGATCGGAACTGAATTTTGGAACCCCAACGTCGAGGCGTAGGATTGACTTAATAGTTAAATTGGATCTGTAAAATGCCGGGATTTCTTGACTTTAAGGCTGTCGTCGATCAGGAAAAACTGCGCCCTGTGCGATTTACGGATACGGGACGCGGTAGATTGGGCAAACTTCTGAAAGCAGCTAGAGAGATTCGGGGCTGGTCAATTATTGAAACAGAAATGGTCACAAAAGAATACGAGGCCGCTCTGTTTCGGACAGCAGGAGATCCTGTACCAAAAGATGTCGGTATTAGTAATGCTACTGTTAGTCGCTACGAACGCGGGAAGTTAGAAAGTTTGGATTGGCGATCGCTCAGTCTGTTATGCTTTGTCCTCAAGCCGATCGATCCGGTGACTGGGGAAGCCTTGGAACCGACAAATGCGCTTTATATCGCCTGCGAACATCCGCCGTATAATGACGCGAAGCTCTATGACTAGATTATTTGCAGATAGGTAATGTCAGGACTCTCTAACAAGGCTGTGGTAGATAATCGGCAGGAATTGCGTCCCGTTCGCTTCACTGAAACGGGGCGGATGCGTTTGGGGAAGATTTTAAAAGCAGCAAGACAGACAACAGGCTGGTCTGTCAGCGAAACAGAGTTCAAAACAAAGGGATATGAAGAGGCGCTGTTCACAGCTACAAATCAACCCGTACCCAAAGATGTGGGTATCAGTGCCGCAACAGTCAACCGTTACGAACGTGGGAAGCTAGATAATTTGGATTGGCGATCGCTCTCTCTGTTATGCTTTGTGCTCAAGCCGATCGATCCGGTGACAGGGGAAGCCCTCGAACCGACAAATGCTTTATATATCGCCTGCGAACATCCGCCGTACAACGATGCGAAGCTTTACGAGTAGTTGATTGCTGACATCTGGCAGTATTGTTAATCAGCTTTTCAGGGCGGGCTATTTGCCCACCCCACAAGCAAAATATTGAGTTGTTGTGGAACAGGCATCTTGCCTGTTCTTAACAAGAGTGCGGGCTATTCGCCCACCCCACAAGCAAAATATTGAGTTGTTGTGGAACAGGCATCTTGCCTGTTCTTAACAATAGTGATCGCGAGTGATTGATTACCGATCGCCCTTTTGTTTAGCAATTAAAGCTTTAGCTTGCTGCCACAGAGATTCTAACTCTTCTGGGGCATAATCTGACAAAGGTCGATCGCACGCAGCCTCTACCTTGGCAAACCGCTGCACGAAGCGATCATTTGTTCCTTGCAAAGCAGCCGACGGATCTAAATCGTACCAGCGAGCTAATTGAATCAACACAAACATAATATCTCCCAATTCTGACTGCTGCGCTGTCTTATCCTCGTGTTTGAGAGCGTGTTCAAATTCTGCCATTTCTTCGTGAAATTTATCCCAAACGCCGTCTACGCTGTCCCAATCAAAACTCACTTCCGCAGCTTTTTTAGAAATTTTCATCCCTGCGGTTATCGGCGGCAACGTGCTGGCATAACGGCTCATTTTCGAGGCTAAAGTTGTCGGCTTTTCCGAAGTCGTGCCTTTTTCTGCTGCTTTGATTTTTTCCCAGTTTTCGTTGACTTCATCGACGCTGTTGAGTTCGACATCGCCGAAGACGTGGGGATGTCGCCGAATTAGTTTTGCTGTAATGCCCGCAGCGATTTCGGCGAAGGTAAACTGATTCGATTCGCTGGCAATTTGAGCTTGCAGAATTACCTGTAACAGTAAATCGCCCAATTCTTCGACGATCGCATCTTTATCTCCTTTGCGAATCGCGTCGGCGGTTTCATAAGCTTCTTCGATTATGTGAGGAATTAGAGTTTGGGGAGTTTGGGCTAAATCCCAAGGACATCCGCCGTCTGGCGATCGCAATTTAGCCACAACTTCTATAAGTTCTTTGAGTGCTGTGAGCGATCGACTTTCAGAATTAGACATAATAATTTACCTTTTATATCAACCGCGCCCGACGGTTATAACGTTGTTAAGGACTCCAACCATTGATTTTATTACTTCTTCCTTCTTCCTTCTTCCTTCTTCCTTCTTCCTTCTGCTAGGGATTTGCTGGAAGTGCGACGGGGAGGTTGGCGTTTGCGCCTCTTAATTGTGCCAGGAGGCAGCAACCCGCTCAATCCTTTTTTTTTGAATCTTTTGTAAGCCGAGCCGCCCCAATCGCTCAGATAGTGGCTCATAGCGCCCAATTCTAGACCGATGTAAACGGCTAAAATTTCGATGTGGTGTTCCCCGATCAATCGCCCATAACTCAAAACCACATCCTGCCAATTCCCGCCTAAGTTCCCGACTTTTTCGGCAATTGCCAATCCCAACATTCCGAGAACCACGATCCAGGTAGCGAGGTACAAGATTCGCAAAGCAGTGCCGATCAGAGGGCCGTGGGACAAAAAAGAGCGGTGGCGCAGGCTTTTTTGGTACGGGAGCCAAATGGGTTTGAACCATCCCCAGCGCTGATACTGACAGGAGTAGATATCCAAGTCGGGGCCAAACATCAGCCCGCCGAATAAGAAACTGCCGGAAACGAGCAAAGTCAGGTTGCTGCTGCTCGTCTGGCCAAACGTGAGGGCTGCCACCAAGGGCAAACTCCACAGGGTTATTTGATCGTGGGTGCGGCCAGAGGGCA
This sequence comes from Microcoleus sp. OTE_8_concoct_300, assembly GCF_031383065.1. Taxonomy (NCBI): domain Bacteria; kingdom Bacillati; phylum Cyanobacteriota; class Cyanophyceae; order Oscillatoriales; family Microcoleaceae; genus Microcoleus; species Microcoleus sp. OTE_8_concoct_300. Next base: position 14,231 of record NZ_JANMZH010000171.1, read on the forward strand.
TTTAAAGTTTAGGATTTTTTTTACTTGATCTTTCTGAGTTACTGTGATATGATAAATCCCTGTGAGTGCAATTGGGTGATTAGCTCAGTGGTAGAGCGCCTGCTTTACACGCAGGATGCCGTAGGTTCAAATCCTACATTACCCATCCGATAAGTCAATATCAACAGTTTCAGCCGTTTTTAGCCTTCAAGCCGAGAACGGCTGTTGCTGTTGAGGGTTGACTGTTGAATTGGGTGACGACTAAATTTAACATTCTGTGGCGGATGTCTCAAAAGTTGGCACCCAATGCTAGAAAATTAATTTATTGATTTTCTTTTTTAGAACCGTGTATATGAAGCCTAAAATAACCAGCCCGATCGCGTGGCAGCAAGCTGAACTGCTCATGCAGCCAGCGATGATCCGAGTGATCGACAACATCCGCAAACAATTAGAGGAGTCAGTCTGGACGGGCACTTATCAAGAAGTGCAGATTCCCATTCCGGGCTATCAACTACTTTTAGAGCTTCAAGGCGAGCAAAGATGCATCGATATTTGGGAACTTTGCTATCGAGTCTGCTTTCTCAACTACCAGCCCGCCCACACTCAAATCCAAAGCCAAGAAGTTGTAATTGATACTAGCTTGATTGACGATGACACTGGCGATGTAGATTGGAATCGTCTTGATGCCAAAGCCAGCCAATTAATACAAGAAATATTCGCTAATTTGGACAAATAGTCAGCATTCACCCGTCATCAGTCTTTAGTCATAAACTAAGGATTAATCACTCAATACACGCTCAAATCTAAAATCTCAAATCTTATGCTGATTCAGGAATTGCACGACATTCAAGCAGCGGCCGGTGCTACTTTTGCAGAGTTAACAACCAAAGAAATTGTGCCAGTCAGTTTTGGTAACGACGCCGAAGCGATCGCAGCAACTAAACAAGGTGTGGCTTTGTACGATCGCACTCACTGGGGACGCATTCAAATCTCAGACAGCGATCGCCTGCGGTTCTTGCACAATCAAAGTACCAATAACTTTAATATACTTAAACCCGGTCAAGGTTGCGACACCGTTTTCGTGACTTCCACTGCCCGGACGATCGACCTCGCCACCGCTTACGCTACAGAAGATGCCGTACTGCTGCTAGTCTCAGCCAACCGCCACCGCCAACTACTGGAATTGCTCGATCGGTATATTTTCCCAATGGATCGCGTCGAGTTAACAGATTTAACCGATACAACTGTTGCTTTCAGTTTACTCGGCCCGGAAAGCACTCAACTACTAGAAAAAATCGGAGTTACCGAACTCGAAAATCAACCTTACGCTACTCACAAATTGATAAAAACCCCCCCTCTTTCCCCCCCTTACCAAGGGGGGGATGAAGGAGGGGTTCGAGTGGCGGTTGGTAGCGGTTTAGCAACTCCCGGATACACGTTAATTGCGCAAGCTGGCGATGCAGCCAACTTGTGGAAGGAATTAGTCAAAGCTGGGGCCGTACCGATGGGCGATCGAGTTTGGGAACAACTGCGAATCGAACAAGGACGCCCCGCCCCCGATTTTGAACTCACAGATGATTACAACCCCCTAGAAGCCCGCCTTTTACACACGATTACCTATGACAAAGGCTGCTACATCGGTCAAGAAACAATTGCCCGGTTGAACACCTACAAAGGAGTCAAACAGCAACTTTGGGGCGTGCATTTGAGCGGTGCGGTTGAACCCGGAACAGCAGTCACAATCGGAGAAGAAAAAGTCGGCAAACTCACCAGTTTTACGGAAACTGAATCCGGCTTTTTTGGTCTAGCTTACATCCGCACAAAAGCGGGGGGCGAAGGGCTGAAAGTGCAAGTCGGATCGGTGTCAGGGGAAGTAGTAAATGTACCGTTCTTGAGTTCGTAGTTGCGAGCGGTCGCCTGTTGGCGCCGCAGCGCCAAAAACATTTTTTTTTGAGGTAGATTTGAGAAGGAGGCTAACACGATAAATAGGTCGAAAGTCCTATCTTTAGATAGATTTGCTGTAAGGATTCAGGTGTAGGGTATTGACAAAGGGGACGGCTGAGGTGGAAGATCGCAATTATGATGAACCTGCCTCAACAGCTAGACCCAGAAAGCCTTTGCCAGTTGCCCAAGGAAGAACTGGTGAAAATAATCATTGAGCAGGCGATCGTTATCATACCAATTCACTATGAAGTTGCACTTAATATAGCTTCAAGGATATAGTCCCAACCACAGAGAGATAAAACTTCTTCATTAGTGAGAGATTTGATAATTCTATTTACCTGTTCTTTGAGTTGATCTAAACTCGAATAATTT
>NZ_JANMZH010000762.1:0-14300 GCF_031383065.1 Microcoleus sp. OTE_8_concoct_300
AACCAGCGGTCTGCCTTTTCCTCCTTTCTCTCGCAGTTTCCCGGTAAGCATATTACTGCTACTATGACCGTTTTGTTATTACAGCCGAGTGAGTGGGTCGCAACCATCTATATATTAACTCAAATCAACTCTATATGCCAATTCTTTCTATATTTTTGTTTGGCTTATATCCCAACACCGAACCGGGTACAGTTACGGTGTGGGACTTACGCCAATTGAGTTAAAAAATGTAACACAGATTCAGCCGATCGCCAACGGGGGCAAGCTCCTGCAGGCTCAAAGGAACTTGCAGCAGAGGAATCAGGCGTTAAGTTGACGGGGTTGTCGGCATCGGAAAGCTCGATCGACAAGGTAGAAGGTAAAATCAGGGCAAGAGTCAAATAGACTCTCAAAGGCAGCAGAACCGAGTACAATGGCTCTGTGTTTGAGGAAGAAATAAGACAAATCGGCGCCAACTACCGGACTCGACAAACAATTATTTCCCGGGCTGCAGAACACAAAACGATCGGTCAATATTTAGAAAAGCGGATTCACAGGTGAAACGAAGGTCTTTGCTATTGGGGGCCGCCACCCTAACTTTAAGTCAATTGGCGGCAGGCTGCGGCTCGAAGTCGATTCTCAAAATTCGATCGCTCAAAAACGGTATTCCGGCCCAACTGGTAAGCAAATTTAGGCGCGAGGTACAACCGTCTCCACTTTTGCAGGTAACGCAAGAAGGACAATTAAAAGAATTATTCGCCCTGTTGCAGGAGTGGAAGCAGGTTCCCAAATCAAAAAATCAACCTGACTTGGTGATGTTGGGAGATTACTGGCTGACTTTGGCAATTCGGCAAAAATTGATTCAGCCGATCGATCCTGCTAAGTTTGATAATTGGAAACAATTGCCCGAAAGGTGGCGAAATTTGGTAACGCGAAACGATGACGGTTTCTTAGATGCGAGAGAAAAAGTTTGGGGTGTACCTTACCGCTGGGGAACTACAGTAATTGCTTATAGAACTGACAAATTTAAGGCTTTGGGGTGGACTCCCAAAGATTGGAGCGATCTTTGGCGAGAGGAATTGCGCGATCGAATTTCTCTGCCGGATAATGCCAGAGAAGTTATTGGTTTAACATTAAAAAAACTCGGAAAATCTTACAATACGCAGCAATTAGATCAAGTCCCAAATCTCAAAAAAGAACTCGCTTCTTTGCACCGACAAGTTAAACTTTATAGTTCTGACTCTTACCTGCAACCATTAATTTTAGGCGATACTTGGTTGGCCGTAGGTTCTTCTGGGGACTTGCTGCCGCTGCTGCAAGCTCAAAAGGATATTGCTTTAGTAATTCCGGTTTCTGGAACTGCACTTTGGACGGATTTGTGGGTAGAACCAGCATCGGGGAATCCAGTTTCTTTAGTGGAAAAATGGATTGATTTTTGCTTGCAGCCTCGGGTTGCTCCTCAATTATCTTTGCTGGCTAAGGCTAGTTCGCCGATAATTGTCGGCATGAAACCCGAGGATTTGCCGTTGGCTATTCGCACTAATTCTGTGTTGTTGCCGGATGCTAAGATTCTTGCTGCTAGCGAGTTTCTGCTGCCGTTTGGGGATGCGGGGATTGCACAATATCGATCGCTCTGGCAAGAAATTCGGCAAGTAGTGCAAAGTTAAAATGTAGGATGCGTCAGCTCTTGATTTATCCATTATCCAGAAAATAACTCGCGGACGGGGCACCCTACTAAAGTTCCTTTCGCCTTCCTCGAAGACGCGGATTTGAGAGAGATTCTAAATCTATGCGACAAAAGCGCCGATCGTCCTCGCACGAATAAACTGCCAAAGCTGTGCCTTGACGGTTGCAAACTCGCACATTGTAACCGTATTCGCTGGCGACAGTGCCAAAGCGGTTGACAAATTGATAGCGTTCCATATAATCGAGCAAACTCCAAAGTTGGCGGTTGACTATGATAATTACCCAAGTATTGCCGGGATCGACAAACCAGCGATCGAGCAATTTTCCGCCAAAGAGTTTTTGAGCTAACCACAGACTCGGCACGCTTTTTTCGGCTTGGCTTAGCGGAGGATCCGGAAAATTAGCAGCGTTGCCAGTCGGGCAGATCGGCTGCTGGGAAAATGCCGCAGATTGTCCCCACAGCAAGGCTCTGATGCACGCGGAACCGCCAATCAGGAATAAAAATAAAGTTTTTGTCAGAATGCCGCGCCTGGGGCGGTAAACTTGATTTTTGTGGCGAAAGTTGTGGTAATTCATCATAATATTATTAGACAAGATTGCATAAATCATTCATTGATATAGAAACCGCAGATGTAAGGCAGATAAACACGGATTAACGCAGATAATTTTAAATTACTCGTTACTAGGCTGGAGCCTAGTAACGCAGATCCGGAGGCTCTGTCTCCATGTTTCTAAGCGAGGCAGAGCCTCTAGATTTAGGTTCCCAGGCTCCAGCCTGGAAGTTAATTTTATTATTCTTCAGTCTGCGGAGGCGGACATTATTTGTATAGTAGCGGTTTCAACCGCCGACTCTTATTGCTCTTATTGCTGCTGCTTTCATTGTTGAAATTCCGATCGCTTAAACAATGAAGCAGGCACAAAAGCAGTAAAAGTAGAACCGCAATCTAACTCGCTAGTAACTTCAATATCGCCACCCATCATCTGACAGAAACGCTGGCTGATAGTCAGTCCCAGACCAGTACCGCCGTACTTGCGAGTAGTTGAATTGTCAGCTTGAGTGAAAGGTTGGAACAGCCGCTCTTGCTGCTCTTTTGTCATGCCGATGCCCGTGTCCGTCACTCGGAAAAATAAAAAGTCTGAATCCAAAATTAACATTTGAGCAACTCTCGGTTGATATTTATTTTTTAATTCTTGACTTGTAATTCTTTCGACAGAAACTACGATCGTCCCATTAGCAGAAAATTTAGCAGCATTGCTGAGCAAATTCAAAATTACCTGCCGCACTTTCATCAAATCCCCGTGCATAGCGCCGATATTGTTAGAACTCAATACTTGCAAAGTATTGCGGTTTTTATCCATTAGCGGTTTGATGGTTGTTGCTACCTCCTCGATTAAGCCGCCGACATCGAAGCTTTCGAGGTAAATCTCCATCTTGTCCGCTTCAATTTTGGAGATGTCGAGAATGTCGTCTATCAGCCGCAGCAAGTGTTTGCCAGCAGTGCGAATTTTGTCTAAATCCGAGACTACCTCTAAGTTGCCTAACTCTTCGGCATCTTCCACCAGCATATCGCTGTAGCCGATAATCGCGTTCAGGGGAGTGCGCAACTCGTGGCTCATGTTTGCCAGAAAAGCACTCTTGGCGCGGTTGGCGACTTCTGCGGCTTCTTTGGCCAACTGCCACGCTTCCTCCGCGTCTTTGCGTTCGGTGATATCCCGCAGTGTCGCCACCACCGCTTCGACGCTGCCGTCTGTCCCACAAAGCGGGCTGAGAATGTATTCGTAGTCGCGGGTTCCCCAGCTTGCCGTGGGAACGATTACTTCGCCTTTCTTGGGCTCGGCTGTGGCAAATATGCCGTCGCATTCTTCGTGAACCCGCTGCATAATGTCTGGGGACCAGCCTAATTCCTGCCAGGTTTTGCTAATCATTTCTCTGGAGTCCATGCCGGCAGCTTGAGCGGCGGTGCGGCTGACATAAGTGTATCTTCCCGATCGATCTACTAGAAAAATTAGGTCGAGGGAGGCGCCGAGAATACCGTCAACTGTTCTGGCGTGTCGGGCTACCTGAGCGGTCATTTGTCTTACGGCTATGGCGCCACGGACTTTGGCGGCGAGTTCAAACTGCAAGAGTTCGTTAGCTTGTTGGAGGAATAGGGTGCGCTGTGCGACTTCTATTTCTAGTTCTGCTTTGGCTTTTTCTAGGGTGAGTTCGGCAAGTTTGCGATCGCTCACGTCTGTAGAAATTGTACCGACTGCATAAGCTGTGCCTTCTTCGTTGCAAAGGGGAAATTTGAGAGAAATATAAGTGTGCGCCCCGTCGTCTTGAGGGATGACTTCTTCCATGCTTAGGGGTGAGCAGGCTTCGAGAACTTTCAGGTCATTTTCTCGCAGGACTGCTGCTTTGTCTTGGGGAAAAATATCGCTGTCGGTTTTGCCTGTTATTTGCTCTTTTGTCAAGTGGAACAAATTGTCAAAATGGCGGTTTGTGAGCAGGTATTTTCCGTCAACATCTTTGATGTAAATCATTGCTGTTGAGTAGTTTAAAATCGCTTGCAGCAGTGCTTCGCTCTTTTCCAGGGCTTTTTGAGTGTTTTGGTGTTTGAGTATTTCTCGCTGCAAGTCCAAGTTGAGGCGATTTAAGTCTTGCCAAGCTTCCTGCACTTGATTTAAGGCGATCAGGCTTTTTTCTAGTTCTGTATGTACCGTCCGCGACTGCGTTGAGACGCAGTGTGCGGGCAATTCTCGGGGTGGGAAAGTTAGCGGAATTGGGAAATTGGCGATCGCCTGATCGCAGGCAAATTTTTTATATCGAAAATCTACCGTTAATTGACCGTCTAAACTCGATTTTTTTGGGAATAAATCGGGGAATTCGCCGAAATTTAAATTTTCAGAAATTAGCTCTAACTTCCGGGATCGCTGCTGCGGTTCGGCGGTGGAGTTAGATGCCCAATTCCCGTCTGCTGTTGATAAATCTGAGTCTGTGGGTTTGGCAATCCGGCGGGTGACTGCAACTGCCAAGGCGAAGGGGACAACGGCAGCCGCAGACAGTGCCAGCAGCAGCCAGTTGTTGCCCCACCAAGTTTCGATCGAGGTTTTGGGGATGCCCCGCACTAAAATTACAGGGGGTTTTCCGGCTAGATTATTCAGGGATTTTGCTGCTACTATATAAGTTTGATTCCCTATTTGTATTTGCTGGGCTACTGGTTTATTACTGGCTGAGAGTGCAGATTTTAGGAGAGATTTGTCGCTCAAGTTTAACTCGGGCAACCGTTGATTTTTCCTAATAGTTTGTCCACTTACCAAGACATATTTTCCCTCATCAACTGGTGCATAAATAGCGTAAAATCCGCCGACGAGTGAATTGACGGTTTCGCTACTGGCAACCATCGGGATTTTGCTCAGATTTGTTCCTAGAAATAAAGCAGCAATAACAGTCTGATTTTTTGGATTTTTTACGGGAATTTCTGCGTAATTCACAAGGACATATTCGCTCAATCCCGGTTGCAAAGTTGGCAATTGTTTCTGATTTTCCGATTTAGCCAGAATTTTGCTAGCCGTAATTGGCTCTTTTTTTGCTAATACTTGATAGGCTAGGTGGCGAGGATTAAAGTTTTGTCCCTCCAGGTTGAGATTAACGCTAACAATTATCTTCCCATCTTTCCCCACTAAAGCTGCACTGTGTATTGCTCCTGTTTTGACTTGATTTTCCAGTATTTGCTTGACAGGTTTTTCCAAATCTGATATCTTATTACCGCTATTGTAAGCTAAGGCTGTTTCGGCGATCGTTTTGCTGTCAGAGGAGTTTTGCAAACGCTCGGCGGCGCGATCGATTTTGAGATTATAGTTAATTTCACTAACGCTCAGCTCGGATTTAGCTTGATTTTGCAGTTGAGTGCTGCCAAGTGCCGATGTTAGCCAAAGTGCTGCTCCCGTTAGTCCGACTGGCAACATTGTTTGTAAAGCCAGGAGTCCGATTAGCTGTTTTCTGGTAATAGATAAGTTGTAGGTGCACGGTCTAAAAGCTGCTTTCAATCTTCTTTCGGAAGTCGCAACTTTAGTTTGTTGCAGACAATTTTGCTGGCTGTCGTTTAACTGAGTATGAGCCATAGTAGTAGATGCTGAATCCGTTGTAGATGACACGCGATAAATTAATCTGGAAGGCAATCAATTTTTGATTTTTGATTTTTGACTTCGGTGTGAGCGCGAGCGTCGAACCATTTTAGGTTTTATATCGAGTGCCGGTTAATCACTCATCATAAAGTGGTTGCCTCTCGCCGGGCCCAACAAAGCAAGAAAATGACTGGGGTATTCTCAAAGAAATCAATTTCTCGCTGTTCTATGAGATTGTCTTATTTAGTTGTTTTTACATCTACTGTCAGCTCCTATTTATATCGTTTCCGGTTGGATGGGAACGATCAAGTCAAGGTCAATAATTCCACATTCCCCAACGGACCACGGACCACGGACCACTCTCCATCATTCCGGTGTTACCGGAATTGATATTAAAGTTTGTTGCGAGCATCCCAATGAGTGCATTCACAGGATTGCGAGCCGGAGAGTACGAAGCGAGATATAAGCTTTGCTGTGCAGGATGCTCGCACTCCTCAAAAACGCTTTTTGCCAAATCGGGATGCTCCGGCCGACAGTCCCCAAGCTAAGTAGTTTTTCCCTCGACTTTATCGTAAATTCAGTTCAACCAAAGTTTAGCCTAATTATTGCAAAACTTAGATATTTATAAGCTTTACAGACAAATATAGAAACCTGTCTAGCAAGCCGTTTTGTAAGGAGTAATCCTTACCGGAGGTACTACTACCCCCTGTATCCCCTCTACAAAAGCGTTGGGGAATGCTTTTCGGACGATATTTAACGAACCATTCACATCTGCATTAATCAAAGTCCCGTTTCGGTTCCGAAACAGTCCCCTCTTAATTCCCCTGCTTTGATAAGAATCTTGTTTGTATAAAGGTTCGTTATCCCGAAAAGAACACTTAGATGTGTACTCTTCGGTTACTACCACGACATTGATTCCGACTGATTGGGCTTTATAAGTCAACATTTCAATAAACTTGGCATGGGGTATTGACACCATGTTTTGATTCGTTTTCTTGCCCAAATTTATCCCTGTTTGACCGCAGTCATTTTTGCCAATCACCAGTGTCTCTATCGAGTTGGCTGCTCGATGATTGATAATGGAGCGACTCGCGCTGTGCAAGTAATTATCTATCTTACAGTTGCGTTTGTAGGTTAACCTCCTTAAACGATGAGATGTCTTGATTTCCGGCTGCAATTTAAATTGCCGACTCGCCGTATTTTTATGATAGTAAACATTGATTGATTTGAGAGGCTTCCCGTTGATAATTAATGGTTTAAAGCCCGGCTGATTCTCCGTCAAAGTGGCATAATTGTTTAAGCCTATATCAATCCCTGCAATAGTTCCCGTGACGCTCCTCTCAAGGGAAACAGGGTTGAAGTAGACAATTTCTCTTCTGTAGTGGTAGATCCCAGGGACAATTCGTACTTGAGATAATTCTTTAACCTGTGTTGTCAATAAAATCTGCGTTTGAGACAGGTGTATTAAACCTTTTTTCAAGGCAGATTTACTGAGTGCTTGGGATGTATAGGTGATAACGTTGCGCCCGAGATTTTTGTGTTTGTACTTGGGAATTCTGGGCGCGGACTTAAATTTATCTGGATGTTGTTTGTATTCTTTGTTGGCTGCAAAAAAAGCTTGCCCACTTTCATGCAATCTCCACAATACTTGCTGAGAGAGTTGGGCGGGTAAAGCTGTATAGTCTGGGGTTCCCTGACATTGCTTTTGGATAGCGTTGTAGTTGAGATATTCTCCGGTTTTAAATAATTCTTGACGGATGATATAGTTAGCGTAGTTGAAAAGATTGTTCGAGAGAAAGCATAAGCTTTCTGCCTCTTTAAAAAGAGAGTGGTTTTTGTCAATAATATACTTTTCTACAAGCTGCATAAGGGTTTCTGGCTTGGGAATTATGTTGCCCCGGGAGTTAGAAGAAAGCCAAATAGATGTCTATAGATTACCATGTTTGACGATAAATTGAATGAATTTTTGTAATACGCTCGATCGACCTTTTCCCTGCTTCACCTTGTTTTCAATCCCACAACCGCCTACCTGCTTTACCGCCGAGTCGCTGGTGAGTATCTTTGAGCAATGTTGGGATGTCTAAGTTTTCGGGACACCTGGGCAAACATTCGCCGCAATCGGTGCAGCGGTTGCCTTTGCTGCCCGGAAACCAGTGTCCGGCATTTTCAAACATTGCATAGCGGTATTTGCCAAAGTCAACCATGTCGCATCCGACGGCGAGATTGCGAAGCCGCAATACTTCGGGAATGTTGATGTTTTCCGGGCAAGGCAAACAGGCATAGCACTGGCTGCATTTGTCGGTTTTCAAACTGGCTGCAATCACCGATTCTAGCCGATCGAACGCAGCGATTTCGGCCTGCATGAGGGTGCAGTCGCGATCGGCATATTTCAGAGGTTGCTCTAATTCGGTCGCATTTGCAGCCCCCACACTCAGAGTCCCAATCCTAGTATCGCTGAGTAAAAACCGATAGTTCAACTCTAAAGGCGAGAAAGGCGAGCACAATTGTGCGAGAGTTTCCGGGGGCGTGTAGAGTTGCCCTCCTTTATCGGCCGGGGAAATGATGAAAACGCCCATATCTTTGTGCTTGGCGAGTTCAATTGCCGGGGCGTTGCGCTGAAAAAAATAGTAATAATGCAGATTGACAAATTCAAACAAATCTGTATTTATTGCAGCCAAAATCAGATCCAGAGGCCCGTGAGTCGAAAAGCCGACGTGCCGAATGCGACCATCAGCCAGGGCGCGGCGGACAGCTTCCATGCAGCCTGTGGGATCTCGCACAATCGCCAAATGTTCCCAAGTATTCAAACCGTGAATTGCCAGACAGTCGATATAGTCTAAATTCAGGCGTTTGAGGGATGAGTCGATGTCGCGTTCCATTGCTGCTGCATCGAAGGTTGGGCAAATTTTCGTAGTGACGTGGAAGCGCGATCGATGGACAGACAAACCAGCCGACAGGGCCGCACCGAGATATTCCTCGCTGCAACCGTAACCCGCCGCCGTTTCCAGGTGATTGATTCCCTGAGACAGGGCCTGTTGTACAGTCTGACAGGCAGTTTCCTCAGAAGCCAAATAGCGCATGGTTCCTAAGGAAAATACGGACAGGTGCAAGTTAGTTTTGCCAAACCGTCGATAGCGCATACAATGTTAGGAAGTTTCGCCTGGGCTAAAGCCGCTTCTCTTGATCAAATCCTCGGGACGGAGGTTTGAGATAAATTCCCGGAAGGCCCGGCGTTCGGCTTCATCAGCATCTCGATCGACCGGTATGGAAGCATCGGCGACGACTTCTTCCATCACCCAGATGGGGCTATTCGTGCGCAGGGCTAGGGCGATCGCGTCGCTAGGTCGGGCATCGATCTCTTTTTTAACTTCTCCTTGACGGACGATCAGCACGGCATAGAACGTGTTATCTTGCAGCGAGTGAATAACTATGCGCTCCAAGGTAAGATTCCAGGCTTCTAAAAAATTGACCATCAAATCGTGAGTTAAAGGTCTAGGAGGCTTGTGACCTTCCAGAGAACTAATAATAGCCTTTGCCTGCTCCTGACCGATATAAATAGGCAAAGCGCGTCGCTCAGTAGCGTCTCTCAATAGGACAATAGGACTGCGCGTGGCTGCATCTAAGGCAATTCCAGCGACTTTCATTTCAATCATTCGATCGGCCTCATAGAATTAAGAAACTGTAAGGCAGTAGAGAACTTGGACATAAATATGACCTAAATCCAGTATGACTTGATCTTCGCCTGAATCTGCAACGAATCGTGGACTGTCGATTGGAGATTTGAGATTTGAGATGGACTCGAGTTGGGGTCGAGGGGGACCCCAAAAGCTGCTGCGTCTGGTTTGTGCGTGTGGTTTGATGTAAATAAGCGATCGACTACGGAAAAATACTTATGTTTACAGGACTAATTCAATCTCTCGGAAAGCTGAAGTCGCTAGGCAACGATTATTTCCAAATTTCCTGCACCTCCACCCACTCCTATCAGATTTTACAAGATTTAGCCATTGGGGACAGCGTAGCCGTGGATGGAGTCTGTTTGACAGTTGTGGAAGTTCTGCCACAAGGTTTTGTCGCCGTAGCTTCCCCAGAAACCCTGCGCCGCACTACTTTGGGAGGATTCCCCGATGCTTGGGTCAACTTAGAAACCTCCCTGCGCGCCGGTAGCAAATTGGGGGGACATTTCGTGACAGGACACGTAGATGCGATCGGCACTTTAGCGACATCAACCCAAACCGCCAACGCTTGGGAGATGCGGTTTACGGCCCCACCATCCGCCAATGCGGGATGGCAACGCCAAATCGCGCCTTACATTGTTTCCAAGGGCAGCATCGCCGTCAACGGCATCAGCTTAACCGTGGCAGATTGCGATGCTGACGGTAATTGGTTTGAAATTGCCGTAATTCCCCACAGTTTTGCCGAGACAAACCTCAGTTATTTGCAACCAGGAAGTTTAGTTAATTTAGAAGCAGATATTCTCGGCAAATATGTCGCCAAATTTCTCCGTAGTGGCTCAAAATCGCATCCCGAACCTTGGGAAGAAACCCCCGCAATCAACAGTTTGGGAACAATTACACCAGAATTCTTAGCAGAACACGGATTTATTTAATCGAAGGGTGCGCGCGGCACACCTTGCTAATATCTGAGATCTTGCACCATTCTCAATAAGCCTTTTACGGGCGGGCTCTGGGATCCACCCCACAATAAAACTCACTCTTTGTGGAACAGGCATCTTGCCTGTTTTTGAGTTGTAGAATGCGTCATCCGCGAATTATTTTATCAATAATTGACTGCTCAAAGCTGACGCACCTACTAACTCTTACTTCTCTCTCTGCGTTCTCTGCGTTCTCTGCGGTTCAAAAATCCAACTCTATTCCTCAACAAAATTGTTTTTCTCCCAAAACAACCCCGCAGCAATTCCCACCTGAGAAACTAAAAACAAAGCTGCAATTAATAGCTTTTGAATCCCCGGTGCATGGAACAATGGATAAGTTAGCAAATTCAGATAAAATGACGGATGTTGTAGTTTCCGATTAGCCGCACGTTTCGAGATAATTTGCTGAAACAAAAAAGCACCTCTACCATAATTGAATTGCTGTTGCCAAAATTTGCGTAGAGTTAGTGCGTGGGAGTGATAAACTGTAACTTCGGGAGCGTAGACCGCACCGTAGCCGGAATTGAGCCAGCGAAAGCAAAATTCCCGGTCTTCTCCAGCAGCTAGAGAAAAAGTCGTGTCAAAGCCGCCGATTTTTTGGAAAGTATCAGCGTCCAAGGCAAAATTGTTAGAAGTGAAAAATTCCGCGCGATCGCCAATAGCATTATAGTAACTGTAAAGGTAATCGATCAGTTGCTGGCTGGCAGTAGAATAGATGTTATCAGGCAGGGCGTTTACCGTTCGACCTCCGATTAAGCAGTCTGGTGTTTCCAAAAATCGATTTTCCAGATTTTGCAGCCAATCTGCCGCCACAGTACAATCATCATCTGTAAACACTAAAAATTTGCCTGTGGCGGCAAAAGCTCCAGTATTTCGCGCCGTTGCGGGGCCGGAGTTGGGTTGTGTTAGAAGTGTGAGATTTAGCTGATCAAGAAAAGGGGAAATTGTAGTTTCTACAGATATTTCCGTGCTGTCGTTGACGACAATGACTTGAAATTTATCGCGCGGATATTCCACTTCCACAAAAGACTGGAGACACGCCGCTAATTTATCGGGGCGATTGTAAGTCGGAACAATAATTGAAAATAGAGTTTTAGCTTGGTTCATGATTAGGGCTTACGCACTCCGAACAAAGAAACCTGGTTTTTTAACCGATATTGAGGGTTCTAAGCAAGTATTTGGGTTAAAAAACCAGGTTTCTGAACACCTGTTCGTAATTCCTCATTATAACTGATATATTTTAATTTTTCAAGCGATACAACACCGGCTCAGTATTAAAATCTTTTCCGAAAACTCGTTGCAGCGGGCCCTCGGCACTTGTCAGCAAAGATAGAGCTTTTCTGGTAGCTGCGTCTCTCTGAGTCAGGGGTCCGAATCCCACAGTCCTAATTTTATTTTGCCGGAGATTGTCAATCCATGCCGAAATTTGCTCGCCTCTAAAAGGCACATATAAAACTTGTCTGTCCAAATTTCTCCCGTAAAACAGGTAGCTGCGGGGACTTAAAAAGAAGCCTATTCTTTCATCGGGTACTGTATTTTTATCAATATACTCGTAAATGCCACGATACAGTTCTGTGCGAGCAAAATCTCGCTTTTCCCTCGCCACAAAACTAGCACTTACCATCAATGCTATACAGATACAAAATATCATTATGTAACTCGACTTTTTGAGGCTGGCCAGTAGATTTTTTAACCATATCAAACTAGGATGGTACTTAAATATAATCCCACACAGCAGCAGCAATCCAATATAAACTAACGAATATATTGCTAAATCTCGAAAACTGGAAGCTAATATTTTGCTCACTATATTGATAGCTTCCCCGAAATTAGATTTAAACGTGTCAATCAATCCGCTTCCCCAAACAATACTCTTTCCGGTAAAAGAAGCATTTTTAATAAGGTCAAAAATTGTGCTGCTAATAATGCCAGAAATACTGCCAACTAAAACAACTGCGACAACAACTTGATTTCGAGTTTTGAGCTGAGTAGCTGTAGCTGCGGCTGCTATGCCCAGCAAGCTTAAAAAGGGAAAGCCGTATCTGAGATTAAAACCGAGTAAAGGGCTGAGTTGACCGATCGACTCTCCCGCAGTACCGGAGGTGTAAGGTGTAATTAGATACAGAATTCCTGTGCTAGCGAGAAGTACAATTAATATAATATTATTTTGATTAATTATTCTGGTTTTACCTTCGATCAAAGCCAGAGGCGCTGCCAATACCTGAAGTGCGATCGCCATAAATGGCAGTTGCAATCTCAGGATGATTTGCAAGCCCAGAGTTTGCCAGTGGGAAATATTGCTGGGATTAAATTGAGCTGCTAAAGTGCTTTGCCAAGCCTTGAAAGACGGCGAAGCGGGCGGCGCAGGTAGCATAGGTGTGGGCTGCGGTACGGGAGGTGTGGGCGCAGGTACGGGAGACGGTAAGGGAACAGGCTGTAAGGGAACTTTAATATTGCTGGCATCGGCGACAGGATAATTGATGTGCAGCAAGTTTCTCGCATACCAAAAACCTCCTAAAAACAAGCAACAAGCTATGCCACACAGCAAGATTGGTTTGATAAAGTGGCGAATTCTAAAATTAGCTGGTGAGGAATTTTTCTTAAGGGCGAATCTTTTAATTTCTAATATTGCTAATCCTCCTAAAAGTGAGGCAGCATAGACTATTCCCGTGATTTTTATTCCGGCTAGCATTCCTGCGACTGCCAAAAATAGGGATAGTTCGGATTGCGAGCGGCTGCTATGATAGGATAAACCTAGATATAAACCTACTGTAAATATTGCAGCTAGCGGTAAGTCGGGGTGAATGGTGTTAACTTGGTTAATCACCATCGGTACTGTCAAGACTAAAGATGCTGCTGCCATACCGTGAATTCGGGTGGCTCCAAATTTTACGCTCAATAGATAAACGGCAATTCCTTCAAGTACCCACGCAATTAGCATGGGAAAAGCTGTGAGAAAATCTTCTCGGAAGGGGAGCAAACACAAAGCAGACAAAACGTGCCAATTGTAGGGATATACTCGTGCTTGCTCGTGATCAAAAATCCAATTGCCGGCGACATCTAATAATGTAAATGAATTGGTTTGATACCATCGGGCGATCGCAGGCAGGTGAAACCACAATGAGTCATAATTAGTTGTGGGTTTGGTTGCTAGAGTTTCCCACAGCACAAATCCTGCAAAAGCGGCGGCACCAATAATGAGATATTCGGATTGGCCCAGAGGTTGCTTGATTTGGGGAATCAGCAATTGCGAGAAGGTAAAAGCTGTGTGGTTTTTAGCATAAATGACGATTAAGCCGATCGCACAAATCAGAATTTCTACTATAATGACCGCAGAAATATTTAGTTGATCGGCACTTCCTAAAATCAAGCCGATACAAACTTGTGCAATGCTCCATCCCGTCAGGAGTACGAGGAGAAAATGGGGAAATGAATAGTTCTTGTTTTCGTTCTTATTCTCGAAGGCAAGAGACAAGCTTAAGGGAATGGGGCCGAATACAATAATCAGAAATAAAATTAATTCCCACAAATGCTGCGCTATTAGCATAAGCTGCAAGTTACCCATTTTTATTGGTTTTTCGTTCCCAGGCTTTTTCTGGTAAAGAGAAATCCATCGGATTTGATATCATATCATGTCCGATCGATTGACCATAATATCCCGGCCGGGCGGGTTTTTGAGATGGTCAATTATTGGCAGATATTGTTGGTGAACCCGCCCCTACCTGATGAAGGGTAATCGACCGGACATGATATCAACAAATCTTGCACCCTGCTCAGCAACAGGCTAGGAGAACCGATTCTACAAAGGAATGAGAATTAAATAACTTCCACAAGTTTGTGGGATGGGCGTCCCGCCCGGCCCAAAAGGACGGGCGGG
>NZ_JANMZH010000764.1:0-13981 GCF_031383065.1 Microcoleus sp. OTE_8_concoct_300
TTCACCCCTTCCAGGATTTCCATGAATTTCGACTCGTATTCCGCGTCAGTTAGGGTGGGGCGGATGGCGGTATTTGCCGGCGGTGGGGTGGGTGGGGTTGGGTATCCGAATATTCGCTGAAATAGTCGTTTGAAGAATTGCAGAATTTTGTTTAGCATTTGTGCGGTTTTGAGGGTGGGGTATTTTCTATTTTATATAGCGGTTCTCAAGCGTGGCGAGGTATGGGGGCAAGTCCTATGCCCTATGCCCACGGAGGCCTATGCCCACGGAGGCCTATGCCCGCCAGAGCACCTCATGTTACTGAGAAAGGCTATAGCAATTATCAAAAGTAGGATTACATATATATTGTCGGCGATATCTGTAGGGACACGGCACTGCCGTGTCCGGGATTGCGACGCACAGCGAACAATCATTAATCTACTTTAAAAGCGGATAATACAGTTCTCCAGTTGAGTTGATATAACCGGCCCTATTGCCCGCTAGATTCCCCGTTCCCATAAATACGTCAACTCTCCCCGCACCTTTGATTGCACCGCCAGTATCCTGATCCAAAACGTACCGATTCACGGCATTTTGTTCGAGTTGTCCCGCCGCATTCGGATAAGGGAGTTTTGTACTAATTAATGCTAGTGCGCCGGGGGGCATTAAGGCTTTGTCCGTGGCGATCGACCTTTCGGCAGTTACTGGCACTCCAATGCTGCCCGTGGGCAGTGCTCCGTTGGTTTCCCGGAAGAATACAAAGCTTTCATTTTTCGGCAAATACTTGTCCATATCTGCGGGAAATTTGGTGAAATATTCCGTTAGTTTCGGCAAATTTAACTCTTCTAAAGTAAACTTTCCGTCTTTAACTAATTCTCGCCCGACTCCTGTATAACTGTGACTGGTTTTGCCGGCGAAACCGACTGTCATGACGCCGCCATCTGTTAGCTGCAATCTCGCAGAACCTTGGACGTGCACGAGAAATGCTTGGAATCGATCGCGCAACCAAACTAATTCTAATCCTCGCAGCAATCCTTTGCTTGCCTGCAAAGCATCTGCCCCTTCCAAATCTAATCTTGTCGGGTGAGGTTTCGGCCAAGATGCCATGTTTGGCGGCATCCGGTACAGGGGATAACGGTATTCGGAATTAGGCGTGCGAGATGCTGCATAAGTCGGCTCGAAATAACCGGTAAATGCTACTGTTCCTTTGCCGTCTTTGCCCGTGGATTTGTAAAATACAAACTCGCGCTTGACAGATTCCTGAAGTTGTGCTGGGGTGGTGGAACTGACAACTAATTGGCGGAATCGATCGAGGGAACGCCGAACTCGATCGCGCGTAACTTCTGCTACTGGATAGCGGCTGTAAGCAGTGGCGGCGGCCGATGTATCGAGATAGCGGAGGCTGTTGTCGATCGAGTTTAACAGCAATTGGCGATCGCCCGGTTTGCCATTTTCGCCCCAGATTTGAGCGTCAAAGGCGAGATTCTCCGACTCGCCAGCTTGCAATTGATTTAGACTAATTGGTTCCAGCGGCCGGGCTGCAATGGCGGGCACCGAAAAAGCGATCGCCAAAACGCAACAGGCGATCGCTAATAGCTGATAGCGAAAAATCTTGCTCAATTTCCAATCTTCCCTACTCAATTGATTATTTTCCTTATTCATCGTATCGTTCGACGCTAGAAGTAAATATCGGTTCTACGCGAATTGCGATCACGCTGGTAGGCCGAACTACCATGTATTCGCCTTGAATATTTTTGATCGGGACGTTAAGAAATTCTCTTGAATCTTGTTTCGGCACTAGCGTACTGCTGTACCACTTTTGAAAATCTGCCAGCGTTGCGAAACGTACTTCTTCGCGATGGCCGCCATCAAGCAGCAGGTGTACCGAATATTCGCTTGGTGTTCTAGGCATAGGAGATGGGGAGAGTTGTTGGAGGACGATCTAAAATCTCAAATCTAAAATTGATGTGGTCGCCCTCAAGCAGCAGGTGCACGGAATATTTGCACTTGAGTTCTAGGCATAAGCTGCTACGCATCTAAATTGAATACAGAGACGGGCAGGATGCCCGTCCCACAAGAATTGTAGAAAAACTGACTGTCAAATTAGATGCGCAACAGCTTATCTCTATTTTTGATTTTTGATTTTAAGCTTTTGGAACGATTCCATATTTTACATCTTCCTCGGCGCATTCCGTCATCTAGTAGGTTGGGTTGAGCCAGAGGGGGAGGGGGAGAGGCGGAGAGTGGGAGAGTGGGAGAGGGGGAGACGGGGGAGACGGGGGAGGGTGAAAATCTCAATCTAAAATCTAAAATCTAAAATCTAAAATCGATTGACGGCGGCCCCCATCTGCGGCTACGCTGTGAAAATAAGGCTGCTTTCCTCAAAGAGGAAGCAGCCCGCGTCGCTCAAAAACCTAGTTGCACTGCCCAAAGCTGCTCGAACAGCAATGGACAGCTAACCGCCAAACTGAAAGTACCAGTATGGAGGCTAATTGAGAATTTTAACATTCTCTGTAGCCGCCCTGCTCTGTGTTAAAGTGCGGGGCGGCTGGGTTTTTGGGTTTTCCTAGAAAACCAAAAACCAGGAGACCATATTATGTCACAGGAATTCGTGCCTGACGATAACTTTTCCGCGCGTCCAAATGACGCCTCAGCAGTATCGGAACAGGAAGTCGTGCGGATAACGGTTGTCGGTTCCCGCGCCGCCGTGTTAGAAACCATCCACACCTTGTACCGGCTGGGATTTGCCCAAGTCGGGGATTGGAGCCCGCCGCAGCGAGGTGCAAAGCCGGGACAAGTGATAAGTAGACCTCTTGCAAAAGTCCTTTTCATAAATTTATTGGACGGGCTCTTCGGCCCATCCCACAAGAAAAAATAATTCTTGTGGGATGGGCATCTTGCCCGTCCTAGTTATTTTTGCAAGAGGTCTAGTGTACTCATTCGCCGATCGCGCAAAGCCTAAAAATAGGATAAATACGGTAGGGACACGGGGCCCGACCGTGTCCTCCATCGCCGCGTCTAGATGGCTGGATATCTGATTAGACCTCTTGCAAAAATAAATAGGATGGGCCGAAGAGCCCGTCCCACAAGAAAAAATAACTCTTGTGGGATGGGCCGAAGAGCCCGTCCCATCAATTGATCAAAAGGATTTTTGCAAGAGGTCTATTGTCACATCCTGGGAGGGCGATGGCGTCGGGCCCTCCCCCGTTCTACGGGAAATTTCATCATCCAACCCGGTTAATTTTAGCGGTTCCCCACAGCTAGGACACGCCTTGGCCTAAGTCTCTACAATGATTGATGGGGCGGAATACACGGATTGTGTATTTTAGAACACGATTTGACCGCAACACTTAAAATAGTCTGGATTTACCGATCGACTGCACCCTTTTCTCATCACTATTTTTGGTTAGCTGGGGGTGTCTGTGGGCCGGTGTTGCGAGGTTCTGCTTCCAAAATGCTGATAATGGTGCACAATTTCAAATTAACAACAAAACTGGCACTATTTTGAGTAAGCTCTTGGTGGAACAGCTCAAAAAGCCTATTTCTAAGAGTGATGCAAAATATCAAATTAATCCTCAACCTTGTCCAATTACCAAATACGAACCTATGCCCCGTCGCCAAGACTTAAAAAAGATTCTTCTCATTGGTTCCGGCCCAATTGTTATCGGTCAAGCGTGCGAATTTGACTATTCAGGGACACAAGCTTGCAAAGCTTTGCGAGAAGAAGGCTTTGAAGTAGTGTTGGTGAATTCCAACCCTGCAACGATTATGACCGATCCGGAAACTGCCGATCGCATTTACATCGAACCTCTAACGCCGGCCATCCTCGAACAAATCATCGCTAAAGAAAGACCTCAAGCAATTTTACCGACTATGGGCGGTCAAACGGCGCTAAATTTAGCAGTGGCAGTCGCTAAAAATGGCGTCTTAGAAAAGTACAACGTCGAGTTGATTGGCGCTAAGTTGCCAGCAATTGAAATGGCAGAAGACAGGCTATTATTTAAGGAAGCGATGGCGCGAATTGGCGTCGCCGTTTGCCCTTCTGGAATTGCCAACACTCTCGACGAAGCCAAAGCAATTGGCCACCAAATCGGCAGTTATCCGTTAATTATTCGTCCTGCTTTTACAATGGGTGGGACGGGAGGCGGCATTTCTTACAATCAAGAAGAGTTTGAAGAAATGGCACAAGGCGGGATAGACGCCAGTCCGGTATCGCAAATTTTGATCGAACAATCTTTGATTGGTTGGAAAGAGTACGAACTGGAAGTGATGCGGGATTTGGCAGATAATGTGGTGATTATTTGTTCGATCGAGAATCTCGACCCGATGGGCGTTCACACCGGCGATTCTATCACCGTCGCCCCGGCGCAAACTCTCACAGACAAAGAATATCAGCGCCTGCGGGATGCTTCGATTAAAATTATCCGCGAAATCGGAGTTGAAACCGGCGGTTCCAACATTCAATTTGCTGTCAATCCAGTCAACGGAGATTTTATCGTTATTGAAATGAACCCTCGGGTTTCCCGTTCCTCCGCCTTGGCCTCGAAAGCAACTGGTTTCCCCATTGCAAAAATGGCGGCAAAATTAGCGGTAGGTTACAGCCTAGACGAAATTTCCAACGATATCACCAAGAAAACTCCGGCGTCTTTTGAGCCGACAATTGACTACGTGGTGACGAAGATTCCCCGATTTGCCTTTGAAAAGTTCCCCGGTTCCGAACCGACTCTGACAACGCAAATGAAGTCAGTTGGCGAGGTAATGGCGATCGGGCGCAGCTTCAATGAATCTTTCCAAAAAGCGCTGCGGGGATTAGAAACTGGCCGCGCGGGTTTCGGGTGCGATAAACCGGAAAAGTTGCCGAGTTTGGAACAAATTCGCGCCGGATTGCGGACGCCAAATCCCGATCGCATTTTTACAGTCCGCCACGCGATGATGATGGGAATGTCGGTGGAAGATATCTTTGAGTTCACAGCAATTGACCCTTGGTTTTTGGATAAAATGCAGGAATTGCTGGAAACTGAGAAGTTCTTAAAACGAACCAGGTTGCAAGACTTGACAAAAGACACGATGTTTGAAGTAAAGCAGTTGGGATTTAGCGATCGCCAAATTGCTTACGCCACCAAAACATCGGAAGATCAAGTCCGCGCTTACCGCAAACAGTTAGGCGTAGTGCCGATTTACAAAACAGTCGATACCTGTGCGGCTGAATTTGAAGCGTTTACACCGTATTATTATTCCACCTACGAAGTGGGAGCGGCAATTTGGGACTTGGGCGATGAAGAAAAGAAGGTTTCACCTGTAAGCCACAGTCTCGCGCCGGAGTCGGAAGTTTTGCCTTCTAGCAAGCCAAAGGTGATGATTTTAGGCGGCGGGCCGAACCGGATCGGACAGGGAATTGAGTTTGATTACTGCTGCTGTCACGCTTCCTATTCCCTAGGAGAAGACGGGTTTGAGACAATTATGGTCAACTCGAACCCGGAGACGGTTTCGACAGATTACGATACGAGCGATCGCCTGTATTTTGAACCGCTGACAAAAGAAGATGTTCTCAACATCATCGAAGCCGAAAATCCCGAGGGCATAATCATTCAGTTTGGCGGACAAACGCCGCTAAAATTGGCGCTTCCTTTACAAAAAGCCCTGGAAAATCACCCCGATGTACAAACAAAAATCTGGGGAACTTCGCCGGATTCCATTGATACTGCTGAAGACAGGGAGCGATTTGAAAAGATTCTACGGGAGTTGGATATTCAGCAAGCTGTTAACGGGTTGGCGCGCAGTTTTGAGGATGCTTTAATAGTAGCTCAACGGATCGGTTATCCGGTGGTGGTGCGACCGAGTTACGTGTTGGGCGGGCGAGCAATGGAAATTGTTTATTCCGATACGGAATTGGAACGTTACATGACCTATGCCGTCCTGGTAGAACCTGAGCATCCGATTTTAATTGATAAGTTTTTGGAGAATGCGATCGAGGTGGATGTAGATGCGATCGCCGATGTTACTGGGAATGTGACCATCGGCGGTATTATGGAACACATCGAGGAAGCGGGAATCCACTCCGGCGACTCTGCTTGTTCTATCCCTTACCAAACGCTTTCTGCCTCCGCTTTAGAAACAATCCGCCGCTGGACTGTAGATTTAGCAAAATCTCTGAAAGTGATCGGGTTGATGAACATTCAATTTGCTGTTCAAGGGGAAGAAGTTTTCATTTTGGAAGCTAACCCGCGCGCTTCTCGGACAGTACCTTTCGTGTCCAAGGCGATCGGAGTTCCCTTAGCAAAAATCGCGTCACGAGTCATGTCCGGCAAAACTCTAAAAGCTTTGGGTTTTACTGAAGAGATTATACCCACTCATGTTTCGGTAAAAGAAGCAGTATTGCCCTTTGCTAAGTTCCCGGGCGCTGATACCTTGTTAGGGCCAGAAATGCGATCGACTGGCGAAGTAATGGGAATTGACACCGATTTTGGCAAAGCATTTGCCAAAGCTCAACTCGGCGCCGGACAACTGATGCCGCTGTCGGGAACCGTTCTGGTTTCAATGCGCGATCGGGACAAACTAGCAGTTGTACCAGTTATCAAGGAATTCTTAGAATTGGGTTTCAAAGTAGTCGCAACCCACGGGACACGCAAAGTTTTGCGAGAGCAAGGTTTAGAGGTAGATTTGGAATTGAAACTGCACGAAGGGCGGCCGAATTTGTTGGATTCGATCAAGAATGAAAAAATTCAACTAATTATCACCACACCTTCGGGCGAAGAATCCCGAGCCGACGGAATCTTTATCCGCCGCACAGCTTTGACTTACAAAATCCCGATTATTACGACAATAGCCGGTGCCAAAGCGACTGCAGCGGGAATTCGATCGCTCAAATCCCACCCGATGGAAGTAAAAGCAATTCAAGACTATTACCCGCAAACCTAGAGCGCGCAACACCCAAACTTAGGGTGTGCAGTGCGCACCTTACCCACAACGTAGGGTGCGCACCGCGCACCGCCCAAACGTAGGGTGCGCACCACCACAACCTAATCTGCATCGGCATCCAAAACCCCGCTCGACAGCATCAACCTCGGCCAAACCAACAAGAAAAACCCCATCCAAGCCAATAAAGGAATCGCGACTAAAACAGTTATCCAAACAGTTTTTAACAAAAACCAACTACCCGAAATCAGACTCGTGCCTGTCAAAAGAATAGACCAAGGCTGACACCACCACGGTTTGTAATTCCAAGGACTAATAGCTTTTTTTTCCGAAACAGATTTCATATTTATTTTCAGTGATTTTTTATAGATAATAATCTGGCTAGCTGGATTAACCGAATTTAAACATTCATCACCTCTTCTGCTGTCAGCGTTAATTCTGGAAAAGTCCGCGATACAATTCGTTCACTGCCTTTAAACGCGCTTCTTTGATAGTTGCCCTCTGCATCCAAAAGGTGAACAAATATAGTTGGAACTTTGGGATTTCCCAGGAATTCCCTACTACCAATTGCTAAGTAATCGACTATCCAATATTCTCTAATTCCCAAACGCCGATACTCGTCCAATTTGTCTATATAATCGTCCTCCCAATTTGTTGATGTTACTTCCACTGCCAGTTGGATTGGTTCCCGTAAGGCAGAATAAGCAGAACGGTTCGAGCGCCACAAATCGCGATCGATTACGCTGACATCCGGTCTCCGCCCTTGTTCGATTCCGGCTTTAGTTACAGTTCTGATAACGGCGGTATTGTTGACTACATAATTAAAACTTAGTCGCCGGATTTCATCATTGAAGCCAAATAACAGGAAATTAGCAACATCATCATGATTTCTTGTGGAATTCATCTCTACAATTTCTCCATTTACCAGTTCATAGCGTCCATCTTCTGGACATTCTACAAGGAATTGGTCAAAGGTTAATTTCTGTGTGACTGTTGCAATCATAAGATTTATCCCTATTTTGCAGTAATACTATTAGTCTATATTACCACAGGTCGGAAGAAATTAATTTTTTTGACGGCCGACATCCAATTCTCAAATCTAAAATATACAATCAAAAATCTCAAATCGATTCACGTAAATGGTAAAATGCGATCGCCCTAGCAATTTGCACTTAAATTTGTTACAGACTTGATAGAGTAAAGTAACAAACCTAGAAATCGAGCCACTCCCAGGTCAACCCCGAACCATGAGACTAGACGAAGCCGTAGAATTTGCCGAAAACCCAGAGCCGCGCTGTCCCTGCGTCCTCCTGCTGGACACCTCCGGCTCCATGCAAGGCGCACCCATAGATGCCTTGAATGAGGGGCTGGAAATCTTTAGGAATGACCTAATTAAAGACGAACTAGCTAAAAAGCGAGTCGAAGTGGCGATTATTTCATTTGACAATCATATCAAAGTCGTGCAAGACTTCGTGACCGCCGACCAGTTCGAGACGCCACTGCTGACAGCTCAAGGACAAACCCACATGGGCGCAGGCATTCAGCTAGCGCTAGACACCATTGCCGCCCGTAAATCCGAATACCGCAACAACGGCATTACCTACTACCGCCCGTGGGTATTTATGATTACCGATGGCGAACCTCAAGGCGAATCAGACGATGTTGTGGAAATAGCAGCACAGCGGATTAAAGAGGAAGAAACTAATAAGCGCGTGGCATTTTTTGCAGTCGGAGTGGAAGGTGCTAATATCACTCGTCTCGCGCAAATTGTCGAGCGCACGCCTGTAAAATTGAGAGGATTAGACTTTAGAGAGATGTTCATCTGGCTGTCGGCTAGTATGCAGAGAGTTTCTCACTCAAAAATTGACGAACAAGTAGCACTGCCGCCGCCCGGATGGGGAACAGTTTAGTCATTAGTCATTGGTAGTTAGTCATTAGTCAGCAGTCATTAGTCATTAGCAAGACACTCTGCAAAAGTGACTCTAAAGCAATGAATGCAGACTAATGATTAGTAAATCATATAAACAAACTCAGGATTTTTTGATATTTCCTGATTGAATTACTCCATCTCGATCGCCTCTTCCTTATGATGATTAACAACCACTAAATAATAACTAATGACCAATGACTAATGACTCTGGACTATTGACTAATTGGCAAGTTGTAGCGGCATCGGTGATAGGTACGAGCCACGAAAAACGATCGCAGCCCTGTCAAGATGCTCACTGCTGGCGCCTGTTGCCGAACGGTGTTTTAGCTGCAGCAGTTGCCGACGGCGCGGGCTCGGCAGCACTCGCAGAAGTAGGGGCGAAAATTGCTGTGGAAGCGGTTGTCGAAACGATTTGCCAGCAACGGGAAAGGCTGCCTCAAAATGACGACGAATGGCAGGTATTTTTGACAGCATCACTGCAAGTCGCGCGGGCGCAGGTGGAAGCAGAAGCGGCAGTGCGGGAAGTGGCTGCGAGAGATTTAGCCTGCACTTTAATTGCTGTTGTTGCTACGCCAGAATTAATCGCAGTTGCTCAAATCGGCGACGGTGCGGCGGTAGCAGGTGATAGTGCAGGAAATGCGATCGCCCTGACTGTACCTCCCTGCGGCGAATACATCAACGAAACCATTTTTTTGATTTCGCCGAATGCGATAGAAACAGCGCAATTTCATGTACTTCGGGAAAAACTCCGGCACTTGGCCGTTTTTTCCGACGGCTTGCAAATGCTAGCTCTCAAAATCCCAGAAGGCACACCGCACGGGCCGTTTTTTGCGCCTTTGTTTCGGTTTTCTGGCGAGTGGAAAGAAGAAGAAGATGCGAAACAGCAATTAGAGTCATTTTTGCGATCGCCCCGCGTTTCCGAACGCACCGATGATGACTTAACATTATTGTTAGCAACTTTTTCGAGCCATGTCTAGTCTGTTCAACTCCACTTACAAAAAGCGGATAAAAAATTATGACAGCTCAACCAATTAGTGCCCGAAGCTTGTTGCGAGAAACATTTGCTACTACGGGGCCTCTATACGCTCCCCTGTTGATAATCAACTCTCCCAGTTTGATATTTGCCGCGTTCAATAGTTTTGACAAGCTAGGTTCAGCAGGTGTTCCTTTCAATCTTATCTACTGGTTAGTGGTACTTCCTTTGTTGTCGGGAGCCATGATTTTCTACACTTACCGAAGTTTGACTCGAAATCAAGTAACTGTTGGTCAAGCTTTCAATCAAGCAAACAGAAGATTGCTGCCACTCATTGGGGTTTATATTATGTGTTTACTGCTGGTATTCGCTGGCTGCATCGCACTAATAATTCCCGGGCTTTATGTGTCATATCGCTTAATATTTTCCTTGTACGCTACCGTCATTGATAACTATTCAGTTATCGACAGTCTTAGCAGCAGTTGGGAATTAACTAAAGGGCGCTGGTGGTTAGTATTTCGCTCGTATTTTCTGATAGTTTGTGTGGCTTTTGTGCCAATACTTTTGATTGTCATATTAATCAGTTCGACGGGAAATTTGCTAGTATCTAAGCTTGTGGGTAATCTACTCGGATTTTTAGCCGGAGCGTTGATGAATGTTTATTTGGTTTTATTGTACCTGCGCCTGCGGGAATCGGCAGCAACTATTCAATAGACATCTCCTAAAAATCAAGTCAAGGGCTGTCAGGATACCTACCCCACAAAAATTGTTAGCGCTGTCTCGCAAGCGGTGAAAATTTGGCGCGGTTCTATAATAAAATCGAGGTGTCTACAATTCTGCTTTAATTTGTACAGTAGGTCGTCATTTGCAAGCACAAGAGATTAAGGATAAGCTCAACTCCCTAATTAGCGACGCAGATCTAATAGATCCGAGTTTAGCGAGAAGATTGGATGAAATCAATCGCTGGGTGAAAGATGTTAAACCCGGTTCGCTAACTGCTAAAAAATTTGTGATGGCTTTTTTGCTGCAGCTTATCCGAGATTCTCAGGTTTGGCTGGCCATTCAATCTCTACCTTCGGAAAGAGAACAGCAAGCCGCGTTTGAGTTAATGACTCCGGGGGAAAGGTATTGGTACAGCTATCTATTTCCTAAATGGCTGAGCGAAAACGATCGCAAATTTTACATTTGGAAACAAAAATTGAAAGCTGGTAAATTTGATCCGGCTGATGATCTCGTCATTCGAGCGATCGCCGCCCGAATTGTCGATCGCCAAGGCACTGTTTTGTATCGATATGTTGCTGATCTTTCTATGGCAACCGATTCGATCGTTAGCAACCGCCAACAGCAGCCCCTCTGCATTCAAGTGACTACTCTTTCGGATGAGTTCTCTGAACAAAAATATCAAAATTGGCAACAAACTCTTCAAGGTTGGGGGATTGACAGAGGATTATTTTTAAGTTATGATAGAAACGATGCAAATTTCCTGAATCAGTTAGTTAACATTGCATTATATAATAGTGATAATTTGCCTGCAGGTCGTTACCTCAAGTTCCCGTAAATCAAGCAGGTATGCTGCTGAGAATAGTTCGACTGCTCCCAACTCGGTGAAAAAGAAATTTTGACTAACTCACATATTGCACAATTCTCGAGAAGACCAAAAAATTAGCCCAGACAGCTTCCCGCACAAGGGAAGGCGATCGCAAGATTCTTCCTCCCCTTTTCTGGTTCCGTCCGGGGTCTGCCAGGCGGGGGCAACAGGCATAGGTGTCAATTTAATGTCAAACTTAGTATCGGTCGGCTGTTTGAGTATTAGGCCCTCGATCCCCCCTAGCCCCCATTCTAAAAGGGGAGACAGGAGTCTGCTTAAAGTTTCCCGACTATCAGGGGGATTTAGGGAGATCAAGACTCGGCTATAAACGAGAGATACAAAGGTTTTTAGGCGATTGTTGGCACGATGAAGGGCAACAGGTGCGGAGGAAGTCCTGGCTAAGCAACGGAAAGATTTACCACAGCAATCAATCTTGTCAAATAACTAGCAATTAGCTCTAAATTGAATGGAGATTTGATTTAATCGCGGTGAAATTGTTGGAAATAAAATCAAATTACATCAAAATCAAATACTATGACAGTACAAGGTACAAGCACCGTTGAAAATAATTTGCAAAAAGTCAGGGAAGAACTGGAAGCCGCCCGAGTAATGCAGGATGAATGGATGAATTACGGGGTAGATTTTGTGGATTTGTATGTTGAAGATGCTGGCGGTGATTGGTTGGAAAAGTGGGGAAAATGTGAAGAAGAATTAGAGCTAATAAAAATTAAAAAGGTAGATATTGAAGCAGTCAAAGCAGCGATCGACATTTCCAGCTTTCAGCAGACAAAACTGCTGGAAATCGCCTTGAATTGCCGTTACTATACCAGCGATTACTCGGACCGCCCCGAGGAGTCTCCCGCTTGGCAAGAGGTTAAGTACAAACGGCTGTCACTCTTAGGCGGAGCGATTTTGGGTGCTGTTGTTACCGATTACCTGTACCGCGAATATCCAGAACTCGCTCCAGATGCTATCTCAACCTTAAAAGCTCGTTTAGCAGGCCCGAAAAAACTTGCGGAATTTGTACAAAATTTGAAATTAAACGAACTCGGTTGGCGCGTCTGGAATCTGAAAGAAACCGAGGAAAGCGAGTACAATAGATTGGTTTCGGAGACTTTTGAGGCTTTGTTTGGCGCGATATACTTGGAGTACGATCGCGATTTTTTTCGTGGGGGAAACTGGCTGATTCAGCACTTGATTGAAGCAACTGTTAGCCAGCACCTGGATCTAACTCAGCGGCGGCTAATAGGGCCGGAAAATGAGGTAAAACGGCGGGAAATGCTGGGTGCAGATATTCTAGATGCGATCGCGATCGACTATTTGTACAACCGCTTTCCCGAACGCAACGCCAGCCAGCTAACTCGCTGGAAAAATATGTTAGTGGCTAAAAAGATTTTTCCCAAAGACTTTAAGGCAAAATTAGGCAGTCATTATCTGGAATTGGAGAGCAATTTTTCCCGTACCCGCGACTGGTTGGTGGATAACTTTATTAAAAGCGCAGTTGACGAACTGCTAGAGGAAACCCACACTCAACCAGAATATCTGATTGACAGTGCTAACCCTGAATCGCTACCAGAATTGGTCAGCCGGATTACAGACAAAAAGTGGAAAAATGAATTTGTGAGAGTTGTCAGCATTTTGCAACCTGCTGATGAACTTTTGCTGCTGATGCAAGAAAAATTAGACTGTATGGCTGCTAAAGATGAAACCTTGCAGCAGTTGCTAATCTGGGCAAATCACAAGTCTCAGTTAGTGCAAAGGAATTTCAAACCGGCGGAAATTCGCGCTTTTTATGTTGCCTTAGTTTGCGTCCTCGATTTGGCTTTGACTCGCGTCCTCGATCCGAGTCTGAAGTTTGATAGATCGAAAGTTCGCAAGTTGCGGAATTGTTTGGCAAAGGCTGGAAAAAATGTAGAATTGGCGGATGTTAACGAGTCTCTGAAATTGGCTTTTGATAATGATGTGGTGGGTATCTTGGTGGCTATCTTGGCGCTGGATGTTGAACCAGAACTTAAACAACTGCTGGCACAATTTCAGACTCAGATGCCTGATTTGCAAAACTGGAAAAAGTGGCGCAAAGAATTCGGTGGCTGTTGGCTGGCAAAATTCAAAACTGCGATCGGGTACAATCGAGACTTTCGTCCCCAACAGAAAACTTTGCTGAAACAATATTACTATGCCCAAAACTTGCTGGTGGAATGCCTCAACAGCGATAATTGTCAGGTGACACCGGCGGTCAGACAAAAAATTGAGGATAAAATGTTGTTATTGTCGGTGGATTTGAAGCTGGTTCACATCTCATTTGGATAGTGCGGACGGGCGGGACGCACATCCCACTAATGGAGGGACGGGCGGGACGCACATCCCACTAATGGAGGGACGGGCGGGACGCCCATCCCACCAACAGAAACAGGACGGGCGGGACGCACATCCCACTAATGGAGGGACGGGCGGGACGCCCATCCCACCAACAGAAACAGGACGGGCGGGACGCCCATCCCACCAACAGAAACAGGACGGGCGGGACGCCCATCCCACCAACAGAAACAGGACGGGCGGGGACGCCCATCACACCAAAAGAAACAGGACGGGCGGG
>NZ_JANMZH010000245.1:0-8230 GCF_031383065.1 Microcoleus sp. OTE_8_concoct_300
GGTAGGTTTTAACGTCTTTTACTGACGATTTAATCGGTTCAGAACCTTAGTATTGGTTGTGATTAATTATTTTGAGCATCCGTACTGCTGTTAAGCTAGATACTTGATTTCTCAAAATTCGCAACTTTCGACTCTTTTGACGATAGCACACTTGCCAGACATTTGTGCAATTGGTATATCTGATAGGCAGGATAAATCCTGTTATACCCTTTCATCCCTGGACTCTAGTCACAGGGTTTTCAGGGTATTTTTTATAACTCAAAAAAACGTAGACCTCTAAAGTCTTAGGCTAGAAGCCCACTGTCTTTAGACCTGAGTCGTTGACCTTATTAAGTAAGAAAGGTTTTCTTTTTGGATGTTAGTTTGGGTTGGATTTGCAGTTTCCGTCTGGCGACCCCAGCTAATAATAGCTTGAGATGCGCTGCTGTTGCAGCAGCCCAGATAGAAACCATCCATAACGGAGATCGCAGCAGCCGTATCTACTCCCTGCTTTACTCTAGCCCGTCGGCGGGTTCTAGTCCACAGGCATCAATGTAGGCCGAGCCGACCTTACTTTTGATGAAAACATTACACGAGGTTGGTGTGTCAAACTGTATTGAGCTTTATCTTTTAAGATCTAGCTGAACACGGCATTTAACACTTAACAGATTAAGGGGACTCTCATGTTAACTTATGTTAACACAAGAACGGCGATCGAGGGGGAATCGATCGCCCAAGAATACGGTCCCCCCAGCGGCCAGTTCCGGTTAGCCTAATGTATAGAGATAGTTTTATAGAGAAGTTCACCTTATGTACACCCAAAACCAAATGCAGTGGGTCAGCGCTTTATCAACCCGTCCGTCTTTGGAATCAGCGCTCAAAGAAGTTGTAGAACAAGCCGATCGCGAGCTAGAAGGCCGGGCCGATTTAGCGCTGATATTTATCTCGTCTGCCTTTGCCAGCGAGTATTCTCGGCTGATGCCTTTACTCCGAGAACTGCTGCCAGTGCCCGCGATCCTGGGCTGTGGCGGGGGAGGAGTCATCGGCACGAACCGGGGCGGCCTCACCGAAGAAGTCGAGGGAGATCCGGCAGTCAGCCTGAGTCTGGCGCGCTTGCCGGGAGTGAATGTCAGAACTTTTCACGTCGGTGCAGAAGAACTACCGGACTTAGACAGTCCCCCGGATACTTGGGTGGATCTCTTGGGTGTGCCGGCCCTGGAAGAACCGCAGTTCATCATCTTGGCCGACCCCTTTTCCGCAAAAATTAACGATTTGCTGCAAGGGCTCGATTATGCCTATCCGGGTGCGGCGAAGGTAGGGGGGCTCGCGGGCGGGGACGGTGCGGGCAGGGGCGCGGCGCTGTTTTGCGACTATCAGCTTTACCGAGAAGGGACGGTTGGGGTAGCTTTGAGCGGCAATATAGTTTTGGAAACGATCGTAGCTCAAGGCTGCAGGCCGATCGGGCACCCTTATCGGGTGACGGAAGGAGAGCGGAATATTTTGCTGAAGCTCGAAGAACAAACCGACGATAGCGGCAGCGGGGGCATCGAGCGATCGCCCTTAGAGGCCCTGCGAGAGTTAGTTCAAACTTTGAGCGAAGAAGACCGAGAATTAGCGCAGCACTCGTTATTTGTAGGCTTAGTCAGCGATGAATTCAAGCTGACATTAGAGCCTGGAGATTTTTTAATCCGCAATCTGTTGGGAGTAGATCCCAAAGTGGGGGCGATTGCGATCGGCGATCGAGTCCGTCCCGGACAGCGCATCCAATTTCACCTGCGGGACGCGCGCACCTCCGCAGAAGACCTAGAGATGCTGCTCGATCGCTATCAGCGGGCTGCCGAGTACAGCGGTACATCTAGCGTCGGCGCCTTAATGTTCTCTTGTCTGGGCCGCGGCGAAGGGCTTTACGGCCAGTCGAACTTTGACTCCCGACTGTTCGGCCGATACCTCAAAAACATCCCCCTGAGCGGCTTTTTCTGCAACGGCGAAATCGGCCCCGTCGGCGGCAGCACATTTCTGCACGGCTACACCTCCGTATTCGGGATTTGTCGCCAAAATTCATAATTTGTGAACTGTTGACTGTTGAGTGATGACTGTTGACTGTTGACTGATGACTGTTAACTGTTGACTGTTGACTGATGACTGTTGACTGTTGACTGTTAAAAATCTCAAATCTCAAATCTCAAATCGATCGACCGATCGCCAATAGCTAAAAGCGGCAGTCGCCTGCCGCTTTTAGCTGTGAGTAGATATTTGGGAACCTTAGAAACTAAAGGTTGTACGCAGGAGTCCGACCCAGATATCGTCGTTTCTGTTGTTGTGTTCGGGATTCATAATCACGTAAACGCCCGGTGTCACTGAGATAAAGTCATTAACTTGGAAGCGATAGAAACCCTCTAAGTGATAAGAGGTGTTGCGGTTTCTGGCGACATCACTCTCAGTAACTTTTGGCGGTACACCGAAGACAAAACCGAGGAGGTTGCCTTGCCGACCAAAATCTGCTAGGGCCAAAGTGATAGCACCATTCTGGATGGTAGCGTCATTGTTGCGCCCCCGCAGTTGCTGAGCCTTCGTATAACCGTACCAACCGCCAATCTGAAAGCGACTGCTGGGTTTGAAGTTAACTTGCACGCCATAGTTATCTGCTTCAGTGGGTGCTTGACCGAAGGGCCGGTTAGCCAAAGAACTGCCGGTGCCACCCATGATGCCAACATCGCCTGCGCGATTGTATTTCCGGGTGTAAGTGAAGGCCAAATCAAACGGTTTGCTAAAGAAGCCGACCTGACCCAGAGCGCTGAAAGAGCCGTTGAAAACGCCCCTGCCCTCTGCGGGGTTGGGAGCATCGCTGTCGCCGGCGAGATAGCCTGCGGTAGCTCGGAGGCTGCCCAAGTTGAAAGTCACACTTGCGCCAGCTCCCTGGGACCCGCGGAATACGGCCGGGTTACGAACTCCAAATCTGGAAATGGCACCAGTACCCGTAGAGTTAAAGGGTGTTACCGTGTCTGCAATTTCATCCAGGTCAAGTCCTTTAGGACCGACAAAGAATGTAGCGCCACCGATCGGGAAACGATAGTACAGCTCGTCTAGTGTGAATTGGCTGTTATCATTCCCATCAAAGGCTAGGCGAGCCATGTTAGTACCAGTGGCTGCACCGTAGTTGGGGACGTTGAGGGCTTGCAAGCGGGTTCTTAGCAAGTCTCGACCGGTGAAGCTGGTGTTGAAGTTCAACCGCACCCGGTAGCCGAGGTTGGTGACCGTGTCGTCTTGGTCGTCGTCAAAGTCGATACCATCTCCGACGAAGGTGTCGCTGACGGCAAAAATTGCTTCTCCAGCCAATTTGGTTGTGGTGGAGAACTGGTTGGCTTCAAGTTCTGCGGTGCGGGCTTCTAGGCCGTCTACTCGTCCGCGGAGGGTAGCGAGTTCGGCTGCAAATTCTTCTTGCAGGCGTTGCAGGATGGCTAAGTCGTCTCTGGTGACCAAGTTACCTGTTGACCCAATTAGCTGGGTTATTTTGTCTAAGCAAGCGTTGACGCCGGCTGCAAATTCGTAGCGAGTCAGGGCGCGGTTGCCACGGTAGGTGCCGTCGGGATAGCCTACGATACAACCGTAGCGTTCGACTAGGGATTGCAGGGCTTGGAATGCCCAATCTGTCGGCCGCACGTCGGAGAGTTGAGAGACCGATGTCACCTGGGACATGGCTCCGGACTGTTGGGCCGGCAGCGCTTGGGGAGCGACAGGGACGATCGGGCCGCCCATTCCAGCAGGGGAAGTCTGAGCAATTTCTACCTGATCTACCTTAGTAGCTGGGGTAGTAGCTGGGGTGCTGGCGACTGCTGGCACTTCAATTTTCCCAGCAACTTCTGTCTGGCTGCTTTGCACTGCCTTGTCTGATGCTTGGGGCTCCGGTTCGGCTGTGTCTGCTGCTGCCAGGGGTTCAGTCGCTGCATCTGTGCTGGCGGGAGCGCTTGGGGCTGCTGACTCGATGTCGCTCCCTGCTGTTTGCAGTGCTGCTGCGCTGGTGTCTGGTTCAAATTTTGCCAGTTTTTCAGCGTCGGCGGAGTTGGCGACCGGGGTTTGAGCTGACGGGGCGCTGTTGTTTAAAGCCAGCTTTTCTGCGGTCGCAGGGGCTGCTGCGACTGGTTCTGCAACTGGTTCTCCACCTATTTCTGCAACTATTTCTGCAATTTTTGACTCAGATGACTGAGCTGTAGCTAGCTGGTTTGCTTCAGCGGTTGCGGTCGCTTCTGCAGCGATCGCAGTGGCACTGACGACTGATGATATACCCAGAATTGCCGGGGATACTAGCAGTAAATTCCAAAAAGTTCTGTTCATTTTCCTCACACCTTCACACTCTATTCAACTCGACGAGCAGCAATTGCCAACTGCTAATTTTTGTGGTTGCTTGCCTGTTGACAATAACTGCCAAAAAAATAGAACCTATCCATAACTGTTGATTCACAGTTGATTCACAGTAGGCGTGTCTACTTCTGCTTGAACTCCGGGGGCCTAGCCCTTGTACCACCCAGGCATCAATTCAGGTCAAGCCCACATTACTTTACGGTTGATTATACCATCACCTGCTAATTTCATCTCTCGATCGCCAGATTTGCTTGAGTTGCTCTGCGGGCGATCGACAACGGATTGTACGGGAGCCACCACTATCTGCCTCAAACTGACAACTGCCCCGAGTCCTCGCTTACGCCCGACTTAACAGACAGTTATAGGTAGGATTGTGGCTGCTTGTCGCATCCCTTATACAGCTTTCGAGCCTCTTATGTCAAGTTTTTTAACCTAACTTTAAACCTCGCGGCCTCTAAGGGGCTATCTCCCGCCAGGAGTGGGGAACTGAGGCATCAAGGCTGGTAAATTTACCTCGTAACAGGCCAATTTCCGACTTGACCAATTTTGGTTTTCTGATGCCCCCAGCAGTCGGGACTTGCCTGGGCGATCGCCATTTTTGATACCGCCCGTCGGCGGGTTTAATTTCCCGCTACTTTTTTAACACAATTTTTTGTGGTCGGGCAGCGGCAGCCGACTGAATGTCTGTTAGCTGAAATTAGAGTTTTGCGGCCTCGCTGTCTGGCATTTCACGAGCAGTTTTTTTTTTGCACAGCCTCAGGATCTCAAAGCACCTTTCCTCTGTGATTGATGCCACTGCCAAAGTATCTCTTGATACTCCTGGCGTCCAGGAGGCATCAACCGGGTTTGAGGAAGGCAAATACTTGCTTTTAGGCGATTGAAGTTAAAAAACTCGGTTGATGAGAGTAAGGAGTGCATCCAGGACGGTTCTAATTTGCTAACAGCATAAGTAAAAACCACAAGTTATGAGAGGGCGATCCAACTACCTGTAGATTAAACCATACACTCAACCTTTATATGGTATGTTACATTGAGGCGTAAACTCTATATTTTTTGACAGCATATATCACGACAATGAAAAGTAAACTGCGGCTTTTAGTAGTTGTATTATTGCTATTAGGAGTGTTCTTTCGCTTCGTCAACATCGACAAAAAATATTATTGGTACGATGAAGCATTTACTTCCCTGCGGATTTCTGGATACACGCAAACAGAAGTGCTTCATGAAATAAGCAGCGGTCAGTTAGTAGCGGCAAAAGATTTGATGAAATATCAGCGCCCCAATGCGACAAAAAATTTTGGCGATACTGTTAAAAGTTTGGCAATTGAAGAACCTCAACTGCCTCCACTGTATTTTCTGGGAGTCAAGTGTTGGGCAAAACTATTCGGTGATTCTCCTGCAGGGACGAGAAGTTTCTCAGTTTGGATGAGTTTGTTAGCGTTTCCTGGGCTGTACTGGCTGTGCCGAGAATTGTTTGCACCGCCGTCCGTGGCGTGGATAGCCCTGGGATTGCTAGCAGTTTCTCCCTTGCACGTGCTTTACGCTCAAGAAGCGCGTCCCTACAGTTTGTGGCTGGTGCTGATTTTGCTTTCTTGTGCGTCTCTGCTACGAGCAATGCGGCTGCAAACTAAGCTGAGTTGGAGCATTTACGCAGTAGCAAATATTCTGGGATTTTATACTCATTTATTTAGCTTTTTAGTTGCGTTAGGTCACGGAATTTATCTAGTAGGGACTCAAGGTTTTACGTTGAATAAAAAGGTAGTTAGTTACTTGATAGCAATTGCCGTATCCTTGCTAGCATTTCTGCCTTGGCTGGGAATTTTACTGGTGAATAAAAGGGCAGCAAGCGCGGCGATAAGTTGGGGTGAGCTAGAAAGCAATCGGCTATCTTTAGTTAAGAATTGGCTCGGAAATATCGGTCGCATTTTTTGGGATTTTGGGCTAACTTCTAATGCTAGATCGATATATCTTATTGCTTTAGTGGCAGCTACTTTAATTTTAGTGGCAATCGTAGGGTATGCAGTTTATTTTATGTGTTCTGAGACGAGCAAACAGGTTTGGCTGTTTTTGGTGACGGTGATGGCGGTGACAGCACTAACAGTGGTGCTGCCGGATGTTATATTGGGAGGAATCCGATCGACTAAAGCTCGCTACCTATTTCCGACTTATTTGGGGATGCAAATCGCTGTTGCTTACCTGTTAGCGAGTAAAATTAGCGCGCTGAGCGTGCCAAGCTGGAAACGGCAAGTGTGGAAAGTTCTGACACTTGTACTGTTAACGGGCGGGGTGCTGTCGAATGCCCTTAGTTCTCAAGCCGAGACTTGGTGGACTAAGGAATGGGGCCAGGAAAATCCCGCAATTGCTCGCAGGATCGATCGCGCCCCAAAGCCCCTGGTTCTCAGTGATATCTCGGAGGTCACTCTAGGAAATATACTGTCAATGAGTCATTTGTTAGAACCGAAAGTGTGGCTGCAATTGGTGTTGCTTAAGCCGGAAGCGCGCAGTCAGGCTCAGTTGTTTGACAGACCAACTATACCCAAAATTCCTAGCGGTTTTAGCGATGTTTTTGTCTACGGGCGATCGCAGGGATTTAGTAATAAGCTGGCGAAAATGCAAAACTCTAAAATAGAGATGCTGTCAGAACAAAAAAACGAAAAGCTGTGGGTGGGCAAGTTAGTAAAAGAGTGAGGTTTTATGGAAGATTTTGGTATTATTATTGCCTGC
The DNA here is from genome assembly GCF_031383065.1 of Microcoleus sp. OTE_8_concoct_300. NCBI lineage: Bacteria > Bacillati > Cyanobacteriota > Cyanophyceae > Oscillatoriales > Microcoleaceae > Microcoleus > Microcoleus sp. OTE_8_concoct_300. The sequence continues at coordinate 7,063 of NZ_JANMZH010000245.1, forward strand.
TGCGACCAAGATTATCTGTTTGCTAAGGGTTGCTGTGCTAGCATCCGCTATTTCCTGGGAGATGTGCCGATTTGTCTATTGATTGACGGTACATTTTCTGTGAGTGCTTTGGAAAAGTCCTACGGGGTGCGAGTAATCGATCGCACAACCGTTTCTGAAGAGGTTCTCAGGAAAAGAAGTTTTGGTTGGGGAAAAACTAAAATGATTGGTTTCTGGGAAAGTCCTTGGTCAAATTTTATGGTTTTGGATGCCGATACGATTGTCTGGGGCGATGTTCTCAAATTGGCTAATTTTCAAGAATTTGATTTTATTGTAGACCAACCTTGTCAGGAAAATTCGGATGCAAATATTTCAAAATTTTTCTTTGACATTCCGGGCGTTGAGAAGCATTTCCCCCGTTTTAGCTGGTGCAAATATCGAGCAAATTATTTCTGCACTGGGACTTTTTTTGCAAAGCGCGGCGTTTTTAGCTTGGAAGAATACGTAGAAATTTTAGATTTTACGGCGGCAAATCCGGGGATATTTAAGTACGGAGAAATGGGGTTTTTGAACTTTATGATTTTCCGGGCGGCGCAAGAAAATCGGCTGCGGGTGCAGAGTGTGGATATGCAGTTGTTGGTGTCGGATTTTGACCAGGATTTGGTAAAGAAGCGGTTTCCGATGGAGTCAAGCGGACCTGGGGGCGATCGCACTCAGGGGACGGTGATTCACTGGTGCGGGACGAAGCCAACTTTATCTAGTGGGAAAGTTTACTCGGAACCGATGAATTTTTGCCGCCGCAAGTGTCAGGAGGATGTTTGGAACCGCACGGGTTTGGCGGCGGAGATCTCGTTGCAAGTTGAAGATTTACAGCGGGCAATCTACGTGTATAAGAATAAGTTTAAGAAGAAGTTTCGCCAGTTGGCGGGGTAGATACTGTGAGAGAAAATTTTCCCTAAAAATTCCTAAATCTACTCATCAAGTACGCTAGAATCGCTGTATGAGTAAGTTATATCATGTCCGGTCGAGAGACCGGGATTTTTGTAGGGGCTCCCCTCACCAACAATACCTGCCAATAATTGACCGAAAGCATCCAGGATACAAGCCCCCGGATTCATCCGTCCAGAAATAAAAAACCTGTATCCGAGAAACTTGCCCCCCGAATTTATCCGTGGGGTCAATGCTTCAA
>NZ_JANMZH010000767.1:0-7161 GCF_031383065.1 Microcoleus sp. OTE_8_concoct_300
ATGCGATAGGTGTGGATGTGTTCGGGACTTTTAATTAATTCGGCAAAGGGGGCGATCGCTTCTCGCGCCTGTTGTGCTGTGGGGGCGTGAACTTCTAGTAAGATCGATCGATCGCTTTGCACGATCAAAGCATTTTCGGGAACATAATTCATAGGTTGTTGCGATCGCAGATAATATCAATTCCGGTTGTACCGTCAGGTGATTGTTGAGTGTTGACTGTTGACTGTTGAGTGTTGACTGTTGAGTGTTGACTGTTGAGTGTTGACTGTTGACTGATGACAATCTAAAATCTACAATCTAAAATCTACAATCTAAAATCTACAATCTAAAATCGATTGACTGTTGATTGTTGATTGATGACAATCTAAAATCTACAATCTAAAATCTATCGATCTTACTATTTATCCCGCTGGGGTAAGACGTAGCCGATCTGCCGCAGGGCGTTGCGAAATTTAGTTTCCTGGGATAATGGAACTGCTAAAGTGCGATCGCCCGCTAGCTGACAGAATTTTTTGGTACGGGAATCATTGGCAATCAACACTGCTAAATGGGCGTTAGCACATTCGATTAACTTGACAGTTCCTGCATCTTGCAAACTATTCGATCGTTCTGTAACATCCGTCAGAAATTGCTGTACGGTTTCGGGTAGCGGTTCGATACTTCTTGTCTCTAAAACTTCTTTAAATTCTGCTAGCGGGTATCCGGCTTCAATGGCGGTAAATAGCTTTTGTCGATCGAGTTGCCAGACGACATCTGAAACTTTTTTAGTATAGAGATCGAGGACGATCGCATCTGATGTCGCGATACCTTCTCCTGCTACAACAATATCTAAATTGGGCAGTACGCGGAGTGTTTGACGGAACTCAATTGCTGGCGGGGTGTAATTGTGAGTCAATCCCAAACAGTAAGCCCCCAAAGCTGTCAGGCGAAAAGAGATTAAGCCGTCGTAGCGGCTGAGAAATCTCAAATCGTCCGTTCCCCAAAGATCGTCACAATCGCTGGGTACGAGGGACGGATCGGCATAGGCAACATCAATTATTCCCAGAGTAGCAACATACTCAAACAACAGGCAGCGCATATATCTTTCTTGCAGAATATGCCAATCATGACTGCCGGAATATCCTAAGTTACCATACCCAAATTCAGAAATGTAGAGATTGTCGGGATCGCGCGTTACTTCAAACCGATTGCCCGTTGCCAACATATACCTGCTAAATTCGCTAAACAGAATCCATTTACCGACAGGACATTCTGCTAGAATTGAGGCGATCGCCTCTCTCCGCCCCGCCACCGCTGTCATGCCGCGCGCGCCCTTGCCGGTTTGTCCTTTAATCGCATCAATGCGGCGAAATTCATCAAAAGTGTTTGTTTTTAACCAGCGCTTCCATGCTGTCTGTAATCCTTTGGCAGGTGATTCTTGCAAAGCTTTCTGTCCCGCTTTGGTCAAAACTAGCTTTTTGCCCGATAGTTCGGCGAATTTGCTCGCTTGGGCGATCGCGGCCCAAGCAAAGGATTTGATGTTACCAACCTCGTAGAATATATCGCCCTTTTCCAAGGTAGCTTGGCGCTGTTCGTCGTTATAAAAATCACCCCCTTGCAATACGGCGGCGATCGCTTTCAGAGTTGTGACACCAGGTAATGCGGTTTTCTCACTAACGGCAACTTTGCCCGACTGAATCAGACGCAAAACTGCTTCAAAATCCTTTGGGGCTACCCGTTCCATTTCAAAAATTGTCAAAGGAAGTTCGTACTCGGATACCTCTGTTTGAGATGTACGAAAGTTATGTTTTTCTACACGAATCATAAAATTATCTGGCAGTACATCGCCAACCAGATTTAAGGAAGTTGCTTGAGGTTTTGGCACAAACTTCAGCAATTTTTCTTCAAGATCGTAGGGTATCGCAGTGCCGTAGAAGAACAAGCATAGTATGGATGGTTCTCGGCTGTATCCATAATGATCGCTCTCTCCCCAGTTTGGTTCTTGTCCGTATTTCGCCACAAATACATCGGCATCATAGCCACCACCTGACCCATGTATAACTTCCGCTACGGCCGCTTTTTGCAGGTCGTCTAATTGCGCCCAAACTTGCTTGAGTTTTTGTCCCTGCATTTGCTCTTTAATCCCAGCAACCAGGTCAGCTTTGCGGGTTAATTTGCGATCGCCCGACAACAGTGCATTCAGCTTTTTTAAATCTTCAACAATTATTCCTTCGAGTGCCTCTTGGAGGGTAGGAACATCATCTAGGGTTTGGTAACGCGGCATAATTTTTGGCAATTCGCCTGTTGCAAAATTGTTTGTGCTACCTAATATAACAACTTTCCCCGATTTGTAATTTGAATTTTTGTTACAAAAATCAGAAGGAGGGTTTAATATTTATTGTTGAACAGGCAAATTTTATCTAATAAAGTACAAAAATAGGTCATCTAAAAAACTCGTTATTACACAACTACTCTTCACAAAATTCTGGAAAAATATTAATTGAAAATTTGATTTGTGAGATTTAACTCGGAGTGTGAGATAATTATTTACAATCGTGACTTGTATGTTACTGATTCCGCCGGCGCGGTAAAACAGCAGTGACAGTCAGCAGCGTTAAAATAATCCCAATTCCCAATCATCACAAACAAAGCGATATGAGCGAACACCCAACCATCAGCTACCGCACCGAAAGCGACTCTATGGGAGACAAACAAATCCCATCTAATGTCTATTATGGCATCCAAACTCTAAGGGCTATTGAAAATTTCCCGATCAGCGGCATTAAGCCTTTATCAACATACGTTGATGCTTGTGTTTTAATTAAGAAAGCTACGGCGATCGCCAATGGCGAACTCGGCTGCATCCCCCAAGACATCAGTCAAGCAATTGTCCAAGCAGCAGATGAAATACTAGGGGGCAAATTGCGCGATCAATTTGTAGTTGATGTATACCAAGCAGGCGCCGGAACTTCTCACCACATGAACGTTAATGAAGTTCTTTCAAACCGCGCTTTGGAAATTATGGGCGAGGAAAAAGGTAATTACAAGCGCGTTAGTCCTAACGATCATGTAAACTACGGTCAATCGACAAATGATGTGATTCCGACGGCGATTCGGATCGGCGGATTGTTGGCGTTAGAAAAAACTCTTTTTCCTGCTTTGTCGGATGCCGTAGTCGCCTTAGAAAAAAAAGCCGAAGAATTCAAAGATATTGTTAAATCCGGCCGCACTCATATGCAAGATGCTGTGCCGGTTCGACTGGGCGATACCTTCGGCGCTTGGGGGCAAATTCTCAGAGAACATATCTTGAGAATTGACAGGGCATCCGATGATTTGACATCCCTGGGATTGGGGGGAAGTGCGGCAGGAACAGGCTTAAATACTCATCCAGAATACTGTCAAAAAGTTGCTGAAATTCTCTCAGAATTAATCGACCAACCCCTGAAACCAGCAAGGCATTTAATGGCTGCTATGCAGAGTATGGCACCGTTTGTAAATGTGTCCGGTGCACTGCGAAATCTCGCTCAGGATTGCGTTAAAATGTCCCATGACTTGCGTTTGATGGACTCAGGGCCGAAAACGGGTTTGAAAGAAATTCAACTCCCTCCTGTGCAACCCGGTTCGTCAATTATGCCGGGAAAATACAATCCTGTGATGGCAGAAATGACATCGATGGTTTGTTTTCAAGTTATGGGTTACGATAGCGCGATCGCCCTTGCCGCCCAAGCAGGACAATTAGAGTTGAACGTGATGATGCCCCTGATCGCCTACAATCTGATTCACAGCATCGAAATTTTAGGCAATACCATCAGCGCCCTGAGCACCAAATGCCTCGAAAAAATAGAAGCAAAGGGCTCACGGTGTCTCGCTTACGCAGAAGGCAGTCTCGCCCTCGTTACCGCCCTCAACACTCACATCGGCTATCTCAACGCCGCCGCCGTCGCCAAAGAATCTCTAGAAACAGGCAAATCTTTGCGGCAAATTGTGCTAGAAAGGGGTTTAATGAGTGCAGAAGACTTGGCAAAAGTTCTAGATTTAGAGAAAATGAGTGCGATGCCGGCATCTTCTGGTAACGTTTAGGCTCAAGAAGGTATCAGGTAGAAACTAGAATGCTGAACTCGATATAATTCTGCATTCTGCCTTTTGAGTTCTGCCTAAGCCCGAGCACAGGTTAAAGTTAAACAATTCAGAATTCAATTTTTTGAGAGTTAATTCTGATTTTTTTTATAGTCTAAAGTTGGGGAGCAAAATTTATGCGCGCAGGTTCTTTTGGCAAATTAACTCAAGATAAAGAGAACACAACTCAAGTGACATTTCATTATGTGGAAGGTCACACGGAAACCTTTACTATCCCGATGCCTGCACAAGAATTTCAAGAGGAAGTGCTGCATTTGTTAAATCAACCTTGGTTGACTTTTCATTTAGTCGATCAAACGGTTTTTATCTGCACTGCCCGGTTGGTGAAAGTGGAAGTAAAACCTGCTATCCCTGAACTGCAAGGTCAAGGAGTATTCTCTAACTCGCTGCGAGTTAGTACCATGCAGCGGGCTGCTGTTGGTAGATTGACAACGAATACTTAAACCGAGTTGCTAGTTATCGGTAAGGGGTAATTGGTAATCGGTGAGTAGTAATAGCTGACAAGCGGTAAGGTGCGCAGTGCGCACCCTACATAGAAGTTGTACGTAAGTCCCAGGAAAAATCCCCAATGCCTAATTGCCCATTTCCCTTAGAAAAGAATTAAAAATTATGTCTGCTGTTAGTTTAATTCGTGCCAATTCATACGATCGCCAAATCTTGCAAGCATCTTTAGAAAATTTGCTCGCACCCTGGGGCGGAATCTCGGCTTTTGTCAAATCGGGCGATCGGGTTTTACTCAAACCCAATCTCCTGACAGGTTCTCGCCCTACAAAAGAATGCGTCACCCGCCCGGAATTAGTTTACTGCGTGGCTAAAATGGTCATTGAAGCGGGAGGAAAACCATTTTTAGGCGATAGTCCGGCTTTTGGTAGCGCCATGGGTGTAGCCAAAGCCAACGGTTATTTGCCGCTGTTGGAAGAACTGAATTTGCCAGTAGTTGAGTTTCAAGGAAAACGCTACGAAACTGTCAGCGAAGATTTCAATCATCTGCTTCTTTGCAAAGAAGCCATGGAAGCAGATGTAGTGATTAATTTGCCAAAACTCAAATCTCACGTTCAATTAACCGTGACAATGGGCGTCAAAAATTTGTTCGGCTGCGTGCCTGGTAAAATGAAGGCTTGGTGGCACATGGAAGCTGGGAAAGATAGCGCCAGATTCGGTGAAATGCTGGTAGAAACTGCCCGGGCAATTAACCCAAATTTGACGATTTTGGATGGCATTATCGGTCACGAAGGTAACGGGCCAAGTGGCGGCGAACCTAAGTTTTTGGGAATTTTGGGCGCCTCTGATGATGTGTTTGCTTTGGACAGAACTTTAGTTGAAATTATTAATGCTGATCCGGCGGCGGTTCCCACTGTAGCTGCGGCGATGAGATTGGGACTTTGCTCGAATTTAGAGGCGATTGATTTTCCGCTTTTGCAGCCGGAAACTCTCAAGGTTTTGGATTGGAAGTTGCCCGAAAGTCTGATGCCGATTGACTTTGGTATGCCTCGCGTGATTCAGTCTACTTTCAGGCATTTTTATATCCGGTTTATCAAAGAAAAGTTCAGCATCAAGGCTTCGCATTAGCGAAGAGAGAAGGGGTAAAATTTGTTTTTTTTATTCCTTCTCCTTCGCCTTGTTAATGGTGAAGAAATCTTATTCCAATGTGACAATTTATGTATTTAGGGAACAATTCAATAACTTTGTCATAAATCTATGGTTTAAAGCATTTGTCTCGCCGTATTGGGAAATTGCGATCATTCTTGCTACCTCGAAGCAGTTTGAGGATCATATTTTAGTACACATACTGATAATTGCAGTTTATTTAAACAAAATTCACCCTAAAATTGCGATCGTCTTTATAATTGACTGAGAAATTATAAAGATTCATTAAATATCGAAAAAGCTTATTGACACTTATACGTAGATAGCCGATAATAGGGACAGATAAAACAGACCTGTTATGAAACAATAAAGGTCTAATCCAGTTGGGAGCATCCCGATTTTGCAAAAACATTAAACTGTAAATTCACCATTCAACTAGGCACAACGAAGTTGTAGCATTTGAGAAACATTTTCAGATTTCCACTACGCTCCTGAAATTTTGAGCCTTCTACCTATTTGCTTGACTGCTGATTCTACCATTGGCGAACCGATGGAACCTGGTTGCAATTCCTGACTTGTCTCATAGTCCACAAGGCCCAGACGATGTTTTTTTAGGTTGGCACGGAAATTAACAACTTGCCGACGATCGCAGTTGTCAAAAATGGCTCCCGCATCATCTACCCGACCACGCCATAACAAGGCCTCAGCTTGTTTAATCCGTTGGGGATCGCCACAAACTTTATACAGATTTTCTTTCAGGTGATACCAGTCTAGGATTTCTTGCCGTTGTGAAGTGGTAGCAATTTCCTTGAATAAATTCACGCGCACCATCGTGACCATCTCCTAAACACATTACAGGAGTAGTTAGCCACTGACTATTGACCCCCAATCAGTGAGGCTTAAGTTACCCTGGAAGAAAGCACCATAGTAAAGGTCTTGCAAGCGCACTATCTTATAATCGCGCCACTGACATGGAAGTCCTCGCTAGTATCGCAGCCGAACTTTACCGCCATCTATGCTGACTGGTGCGATCGCTAGTTTTGATTGAGGAGAGGAAAATTCTTGACGCTGCACCAGTCTGTATTGAGTGGTATGACCAACTTTAACACTCGTGAGGGTGGCCAGGTCAACCTCAGCATTTTGATATGACTCGCTCAGATGAAAGTAGAAGACAGCATTTTTCTAGCACAGGACTCCTACGGCTGTAAGACTCCACGCCCAGGCGGTTTGCTTGTTTTTGTGTGATTTTGAGCTGCCCTACACCACTGTTAAGCGTGCGCTTGCGCCCGCGTGACTGTTTTAATGACTTTTTGGATAAAAAAAGGGCAATTTTAGGGATGACATATTCTAGCCTCTGTTGACGTACTACTTTCTCAAGCCCTTCTAAGGAATGAGAATTAAATAACTTCCACAAGTTTGTGGGATGGGCGTCCCGCCCGTCCTTTTTGGACGGGCGGG
>NZ_JANMZH010000283.1:0-3029 GCF_031383065.1 Microcoleus sp. OTE_8_concoct_300
GTCATTCTTAAACAGCGATTCGCAACCTTCTTTAATTTTGACAATTAATTCGTATTGAATGGTGCTTTCTGCCATCGGCTGACCGTCGCTGGAAGGATAAATGATTTCTGCGGTTGTGACTTGCATAGTGGTTGTCTCCGAGAAGTATCTAAGCTTAATTATACTATTTATGAGGGTGATTTTAATAATGTAAAATTCCGTAGGGGCGGGTTTTACCAACCATCTATGTTTAAAACCAATAATCTCATAAACCCGCCCCCACCCAACGACTCCTAAAATTAGAAAAAATGGCGATCGGCGATCGAATATCTCGCTCATTCGCGTTCTAATTCTGCCAATTTTTTCTGGGCAAATTCGCGGAGTCTTTCGTCAGAATCGTTCTGAGCGCGATCGCGCACAAGTTCTAAAGTTTGAGGGCGATCGGGATATAACTTAATCATAGCTGCAAGAGCTGTTTGCCGGGGGTTGCCTTGCCCATCATACTCGCGCTCAAAGGGGTCATTGATAGCAACATCGCACAATAATTCAAATATTCCAGGCTCATCTTTCCACCCCCGTGCTAATTCTTGGACTGCTGCACGTCGCATATGCGAATCATCGTCTGATTGAGCGCATTGTTTGAGCCAAGGTAAGGTTTCTGGGTCATCTTTCCAAGTGGCGGCAACTGCTGCTACTGCTTGCCGGGGAATTTGATAAACTACGATGTGATATTCTGGATGTGTAGAATGAGTGATATTTCCGTATTTAGTTAACTCTTTAACTCGCTCGCGCAATTGACTAGCAATAGCAGCGATCTCATTTCTATTCTTGACTTCGGAAACACACTGCGCCGCCAAAAACAGATTGCTAAACTTGTCTGCTTCCCCATTTTCACCAATCAGGTATTCTAGGATTTGACCTGTAAAATTAGCATCCAGCATCCCCGCCATTAAACGCAACACTTCATGCCAAGACTCATCTCGCCAATGCTCTCGAAAAACTTCAATCAAACCATTTATATCAAGCGTTTTTTGTTTCTCAAATTGCCGGACAAACTCCCAAGCACAAAAATATTCCAAAAACGTGCGGTGGACAAAAGCAAAATAATCTTCATTGTATCCACCCAAGAAGCACAAAATAAAATTGCGATCGCGCAGTTGATCTACCATCAACTTAGCACAAGCAGTTGCCCCAGTTCCCATCAAGCCGCTCAATGAATCAGTAATAGTTTGCCGCACATCCTCGCGACTAATAATATTTCCTAATTGTTTGCCACTAGACTGCATTGTGTAGGCAATTCGCCCGCAGATACTTTGTTTGACTTCTTCATCAATTACATAAGGGTCAATTCTGTCATTATTTAGTTTTTCTTTCACTTCAAAGTCCCATTTATGCAGCAGCACTTTTGATGCTTCTTCATAGAGTTTCGCCCGAAAGCGCGGTAACTCCTGATTGCGATTGAGAATTGCCATCATTGTCAGCAACAGCGGATTTCCAGCTAATTCTCGAATTGAATTTGATGCAGCAATCGCTTGCTGCAAGCGTTCTAAAAGAGCAGCTTTTTTCAATCGATCTATCAATGTCAAATCGTGCCACTTCTGGATAAAATCTTGAATCTGTTCCGGTTCAAAATCTTGCAGCATAAAGTGATGAAATCCGGCATTTTTCAGCCGCTGCTGCTGGTAGCCAATAACCCGAGAAGTGACGATGGTTTTCACCGTTGGATATTTTTGAGTGAAGCTATGAATTTGGTCAATAATCCGATTGCGTTTTTCCAACTCGAACACTTCATCTAGCCCGTCAAACATGACGACAGCGCGGCCAGCTTGCAGCCATTCGTGCAGGATATTTTTGTCTAAATGGTCGATCCGACTAGAGTCGCGCTCGATAAATTCTAGAAAATTATCGCACTTTTTTTCATCTTGACTGCGATTGTATTTCCGCAATTCAATCAGTAAGTGAATCGGGTGCAGTGACAAGTCATTGGCAGATAATTTTGCCCACTGAAGCGCTAGATATTTTAATAGCGTAGATTTCCCAGAACCCGGATCGCCTAGAATTACTAGATAACGGTAAGTGACATCATCAATCACGTCAAGCACTGAGCGAGTTTGCTGTTGACTATAAGCTTTTTGGTGGCGTTCCAAATCTTCTGGACTTACTTCGGCCGCTATGTCCCCCCGTTCCCGCAATCGCTTTTGAATCTCCTTGGGCAATTCATAATCTTTCGGCAAATATTCCTGACACGATCGCGCGTTTTGGGGAATAAATATTTCTTTAATTGTCAGTTTTCCTTCGTATTCTCCAGACCTCTTATCTAAATTGTCTAAATTCAACGAATATTCATATAGTTCTCGCAGTCCTTCTTGATAACTTGCTAAGTTAAATTTAGCTGGTATCGGAGCAATTCTTGCGAGACTGCGCTCCATGCTGGCAAATTGATTTGTGTTTAAAATTTGTCGGAGTTCGGCATTGTGCTGGATAATTAATTTAACGCTTTTCAGATACTTTTCTGCGACTTGTTCCCAACTAAACGTATCGGGAAGCGAGGAAACAGGTTGCTCCTGTAAAAAATTAGCAGGTACAATCCGAGTGAAGGTGGGTAAATTCTGTCTAACCGGATGTTGCAAGCGCAAATTTTGCCAGTGCAGAGCTAAAATACCAGTGTCTAAATATTTACAATTGGCTTGAAACGCAGTTCCTAAAACTTGCCTGACATCAGGTTGTTTGAGAAATTGGCGTAAAGGTTGCAAGTATTGCTGCATCTGTTTTTTGTCTAAGTGCGATCGCTGCAATTCCTGCTCGAAGCATTGAGTAAAATATTTAATGGCTTCGCGAACAGCATTTTGAGCGAAGGGCTTTTTAGCAAGTCCTTCAACATCTTTAATGCAGTCTTTAAAAAAATCTTTAACGTAGTCGTCTAAAGCTGCTTTAGCCAAGTCTTGCAAAATAGGGCCGACCAATAACCAACCCAAACCCAAACCCGCGCTGACTGGATCTACCATTGCTTTTTGCTCGATTTGTATGCTTTAATTGGAAATATTATAGCG
>NZ_JANMZH010000286.1:0-1398 GCF_031383065.1 Microcoleus sp. OTE_8_concoct_300
AATTGTATCAGAATTAAAATATGATACAGAAGGATTTACCGACGGCGAAAAAGAGAAGGAAGAACCAGCCACAATCCAATGAATATTCGGACAGTTAGTTAGGCGTAAGGTGTACCGCTTTGTGTGCACCCCAATTTTTGCTGCATAAAAGCTCTACAAATATTTTAAAATATCGTCCTGAAATCGGTTGATTTAATAGAAACATATAGAGCGGTTAATGGGTAGATGAGGTAGAGAATTCAACTTAAAAAGGTGGACAAAACAGGGTTTATGCGTACTCGACCTTTCTTTGTAATAAAAGCTATAGCTTAACTATTAGCAGTAATATAACAATCGGGCAATCGGCATTATTTCCTAACGGTAATTAGATTTTTTCTAGCTGCTTTAGGGGCTGAAAACCTCTCGCTCACAAGGAAAACAGGTTGAGAACCTAAAAACGCCTGAAACCTTTGTGAATACTAGATTTATGCCTAGTTGAGCTAAAAGTCATTATAGCTCTGGGTTTAAAGCCATTTTCGCTTCGGTTTTTGTCTAAGTCCCGCTAAGTTAAATAAGTAGTAATTCCCAGGCAAAAATTTAAAATTTTCTGGAACATTGCTAGAGCCTTCTCATTCTTCAATATTAACAGGATATCGAAGCACAAATACAGTTACCAAAACAGCGGGACAGCAAATAATTGCAGTGAGGGATTTGTTTGTTGTATAGCCTTTCTCAGTAACATGAGTTACCCGACGTGCATAGGGCATAGGGCATAGGGCATACCTCACCATGCTTGAGAACCGCTATAGGTAAAAAATCTAGTCAATAGTCACATAAATACTAGGTTTTTATCCCGAATCATCTGTTAATTAAAATTTCGCACTATAGCAATCCTAAATCATCTGTGAATTTCTTACTCCCTCCCCTTACTAAGGGGAGGGTTGGGGTGGGGTAAAAAATTTACGACTCCTGCAAGGATTGCTATATTACCCAGAACAATCTCTACAGGTGCTTCTACCAAAAGCAAAAATAATTAACCTGTAAAGTAAAAAAAATGGCAAACATAACAGGAACTCTCGGCCCCGATGTCATACCGGGATTTTTACCAGACGGTCGCGTAATTAACCCGGGAAACTTACCGAGTGACGACACCATCAACGGCCTCGACGGCAATGATGCGATCAATGCAGAGTCAGGAAACGACCTCATATTCGCCGGCCCAGGTAACGATATTGTTAACGGCAACGAAGGCAACGATCGAGTATACGGTGGCAAAGACGACGACCAAGTATACGGCGGCAAAGAGAACGACTTAGTTAGAGGCGACATCGGCAATGACAGCGTTTTCGGCAACAACGGCAATGACACCGTGTTCGGCGGCAAAGACAACGACACCATGTTCGGCGGCAAAGACAACGA
>NZ_JANMZH010000317.1:0-12125 GCF_031383065.1 Microcoleus sp. OTE_8_concoct_300
GGTAGGTTTTAACGTCTTTTACTGACGATTTAATCGGTTCAGAACCTTAGTATTGGTTGTGATTAATTATTTTGAGCATCCGTACTGCTGTTAAGCTAGATACTTGATTTCTCAAAATTCGCAACTTTCGACTCTTTTGACTATAGCACACTTGCCAGACATTTGTGCAATTGGTATATCTGATAGGCCCGATAAATCCTGCGATGTCCTTTCATCCCTGTGACTTTAGTCCAGGGATGAAAGGGTATTTTTTATAATTAATTTCTCTATCTGCATGATTTCCGATTTTGCGGAACATCTTCCGCTCATCATTTTACATATTTTCTACGCTCCGGCTGAACAAAGCCAACCAAAATTCCCTCAGCCACAGCATTTTGGGATCTAATTTCGACCTGAAGAGCGAATTGTTTAATGGATTGCCTTGCCTTGTACTGTGAATCCACAGTCGGAGACTGTTACGGTTCTCACCAACAGCGACCGTGCTTTTGTTGCCGCCTTTTCACGAATTGTTCAACGGTCGGTGGCGATTGAAACACTAAGAACAATACCACACATGGCGGACTTTTGCTACTGCCTCAAGAAATAAATTAAACAGCTTTGACTTGGCTGCAAATAACTTTAAACGAGTTGAGCAAAAATCCGTTTCCGAATCGGGTCACTTTCAGCGGACATAAAATTCTACAACATCTTTTTTAATTTTGACATCGTAATTGCCAAAGAAATCGTGACCGAGCAGACCAATTTGCATTTGTTTGGCGATCGCCACTTCGACATTTTGCATCACAGCACCCCCAACCCGAATCGATCGCACTACGCCGATCGGGAACTCGACAACGCTACCGTTAGCGATCCCCGCTCTCACGGTACCCACCGGCCTGACTCCCAGTGCAGTAGCCATCCGCTGAGAAATCAAAGTGCCGCTCGCCCCGGTATCGACAATCATCTCAAAAGTCTTGTTGCCGTTAAATACCACATCAATCACCGGCGTCCTGCCAGCGCGGCGCTTGATTTTAGCTTGAAATACCTTTTGATTCCCCGATGGTTTGGCCGCAGGATTTGAGGGGGCCCTGTGAAACTGAGAGTACAAATTGCCAGTTGCTGCTGGCGAGTCTGCTGTTAAAGTGCGATTCCCTTCGCGATAGCTCCGCCGCGCGTGCTGCTGGGGACTGCCATCGGACACCAATGTCATCACCTTGATTTCAGGCTGCGGGCTCACCTGAGGACCTAGGTTTTTCGTCAACAAACCCGGTTTGTGAGGTATGGTTGAGAATGCTGCCCGATGTGAAGGAGAATGCACCTCGCCGCCCCCCACCGAGGCAACAGCAGCGAAAACGGCCACAGAAACAATGCCCGCTCGCCAAATCCGCTTGAGAATCACAATTGCCATTATATAAATGCCTTGATTAATTCAATATGTCGAACCACGACCGCCATTGATATCCTAACCTGCTGGCGAAAACCGATCGCCCGAAGAGCCTGATCTCAATCATGAGGAAAACTTGGCAATTTTCAAGCGATCGCATAACATCGAACACAGATAAACTTAAAACGACAACAGGCTGTAATTGCAGAGCCTTGTTGGAGATCTTGAAATTAAGCATTTGGGGACGATCGGCAATGCACAAACTTTTATATTTTGCAACTATAGGACTACTAGCTTTCTCGATCGGAGGCTGTCGCGGTGGCGAGGGCAGCAACACAGCCAGCCCCAGCCCCAGCCCCAGTGCAGCCTCTCCGTCTCCGGCAGCCTCTGCCAGCCCCACCCCAGCAGGTCAGACTTTCCAGTCTCCAATAGTAGCCGCCCAGCCTCCAGGGTTAATTCGATCGACCAACCCAGACGAACGGGCCAGACAGGCTCAAACAGGCATCGGCAACAACAAAAACAGGAATCCAACGCAGAGTCTTCCGCCGATGCCGATCGGCCCTTTGACAGCCAATCCTTCTCAGCCAGACCCCTTTGGGACGCTGCCGCCGATCGCATTACAAAACCCTCCGGGAGATGGAGCCCCCACACTGCCACAGCGAGTAGTAGCCGGCATACCCAGACTGCCCGAAGTGGCTCCCCCCCAAATTGGAGCGCCCATTCCAGGTAGTGATATCACTTTTTTTCCAGGAGGCACCGGGTCAGAAGTTGGCTCGTCGCGCCAAGTTCCGCGGCTAAATACTCCTCAGGTCAGTGCCGCAGGCACCGGGGTGCAACTTGGCTCGCCGCCCCAAATTCCGGGGCTAAATGCTCCTCAGTTACGTCGTCTTCCTACCTCCCCGCCTGGACTCGAACCCATAGCAGCTCTACCCATAGGAGTGCCGGATCTGCCGGAACTGCCAGTAGACAAGCGCCCCCCCCAATGGAGAGACCCCAATGCCAGGGTAAGAAGAGGTACTGCCACCCCTCCTCCTGGAACTAGGCCAATAGCAGGTAGACCCCAAGCTGGGCCGAATCCGCAGACTGGCCGTCCAGCACCGGCGAATCCGCAGACTCGCCGTCCAGCACCAGAGCGCCCGCCCCAGCCAATTGCAGCTAGACCCATAGGAGTGCCGGATCTGCCGGAACTGCCAGTAGACAAGCGCCCGCCCCAGTGGGTAGACCCAAATCCCCCACCTCCTCCCCAGATCCCAAGAGTTGCCCCACCGCCACCACCGCCTTCTACTGACCTCGCTACAGGCACTGAAGTCAGCGGGGTGGTAAAAGTCGGGAACGAGACGCAAGTGATTGTCAAAGTACCGAATGAACCAACAAGTCGATATGTCAAAATCGGGCAGCGACTGTCTAACGGGCAAGTGTTGGTCAAGCGGGTCGATCTCAAGGAAGGAGCCGATCCGATCGTGATTCTGGAGGAAAACGGCGTGGAAGTTGCCAAAGCTGTTGGCGAAAAACCCCCCAGTCGCGAACAACAACCCGCTAATGCAGTTATTAGCCGTCTGCCAAATCCGAATAGGTCAACGCGACGCTGAAAATTGACAGTAAAGCAGGAAAAATGGTAAAGGCAAAAATTAGAGTTTTTGCCTTTTTGCATTTAAGACCGATCTCGAATCTGAAGGTAAAATTAATAGAGGGATTAAAAAATAGACGACTTTTGAGCGACTCTTAGCTGCGAGAAAATCCCTATTAGTAATTGAAGTCAAAGGAGATTGATCATGCTCGGTTCAATGCAAAAATTAGGGAGGGCGATATTAGTTGCGGCTGCTATCGGTGGCGCTGCTAATCTGTTGGGTTCCCAGCCGTCAATGGCTCAAGAAAAAGGAGAAGGAAAACGCCCTCCCTTCTGCCAAGGCAACCCTCCTACGGGAAGAGTGAAATGCAATTACGAGGGAGGCGATAACTACGAGGGAAATTTCGTTAACGGCCTCCCCGACGGCAGCGGAGTCTACGTGTACGCTAATGGCGATCGCTACGAAGGACAATTTCGCAAGGGAGTGCCCAATGGTAGAGGGACATTCATTTTTAAAGATGATGCCCGCTACATAGGCGTGTTCCAAGACGGCTCGATGAGATCTGGGACGGTGGTTTTCCCCAACGGTGAGCGCTACGTGGGAGACTTCGCAATCGTCAGGAACATTGAGACTAATGTTATTAGCAGCCAACCCTCAGGGCGGGGTCAATTTTTTTACTCAAACGGCGATCGCTACGAAGGACAATTCTTTGCAGGTTCGCCCTTTGGCCCAGGGGTATTAGTGCGCGTAGATGGCACTCGCTGTTCCGGCAGGTTTTTTAATCAAGGACTTGACGCTCGTGTCTCCTGCACTTTTCCCAACGGTACGCGCTATGAAGGAGAATTGCGGGAGGGAGTGCCTCACGGTGTCGGAACGATGATCGATACTAGGGGCAGGCGCTTTCCGGGGGTATTTCGCAAGGGCAAACCCGGAGTTTCGTAAAGGATAAATTGAGGCTTTCAGGCAACTTTTGACCATAAATCGGACAAAAGACAAATGACGAAGGAAAATAATATCCAGAAGCGCATAGGAGAGACTTAGTTAATGATTTCCCGTTTTAAAACCAGTGGAATCCCTCTATTAGTTGCATCAGTGTTGGGAATTGGTAGTTACGCGACTTATCCCTTGCCCTCAATCGCGCAAGGAAGAGAAGCTAGAACCGGTCGCTGCGTCCCAGCTATCACTACAGGTAGAGTTAGGTGCGATTATGACGGCGGTGATAGCTACATCGGACAGTTCGTTAACGGTTTGCCCAGTGGCACTGGGGTATACGTATATTCCAACGGCGATCGCTATGAGGGGCAGTTCCGTCTCGGGCAGCCAAACGGTCGAGGACAATTTATATTTAAGGACGACGCCCGCGTCGAGGGCATATTCCGAGATGGCAAAGTTAGCTCCGGGACAGCTATTTTTACTAATGGCGATCGCTATATAGGGCCGTTTTCTATCGATGGAGAAGTAGGCGTGCCGAGTGGACAGGGGCAATTCATTTTTGCTAACGGCGATCGCTTTGTCGGTCAATTTTTAGGGGGCAAGCCTTTAGGTACAGGATCCTTCACCCGCATTGACGGCAGCCGGTGTTCGGGACAGTTCTATAGTCAACAACTCGATGGCAGGGGACGCTGCGCGTTCTCCAACGGTATCCGCTATGAGGGAGAATTGCGCAAGGGATTGCCTCACGGCAAAGGCACAATTATCGATACCAGAGGCCGGCGGTTTCCGGGAGTGTTCCGCGAGGGCCAGCGGATCCAACCATAAACTGGGAATAAGTGCGATCTGTTAGTAAGGGCAGGTTGAGGGCTAATAATTTTTGCACAAAACCTGCCCTTGCTAGGTTTTAAAGTCAAAACTATTGATAATGTATGACCTGCTTTTTCTCAACCGAATTGCTAATCTTAAATATCCACTTAATGGAGGCGTTTTGATATGACAACTACTGCTTCTGCTTCCGGGCGCACCGGCCAGTTTCCCTTCGACTTTGCCCCGCAGCGGACTCAAGATGCTGATTTGTTGCGACAACTCAATTTTGTGCCCGGTTTGAAGGAAGTCTTGACTTTACGCCAAGTTCATGCTTTGGAACACGCTACGGTTTGGGTACTCAGCCAATCTGGCCCTGCGGCGACAGCAAGAGCCGATAATGATTTATTGGGCGGGATGTCCACAGACCAAGGATTTTATCTTTATGGTCGCGTTAACATTACACAGTTGCGTCAGGCAGTGCGCGAGGCTTTGAAGCGGATTGCAAGCGGAGAGTGGGATTTAGCTGTACATCCCCGCTGCGGAACGAACTTGTCGGTGGGAATGCTACTGACTGCTGGACTTGCTGTCGGCATCAATTTAGCCCTACCTCGGGGGCCCATTCTGCAACTTTTAGGTTTGGGAGCCGCGGCGGCGGCAGCGGCTCAGTTAGCTCCTGATGTGGGAGCTCTGGCTCAGCGTTACGTCACAACTGCTATTCCGTTTAATTTAGGTGTTGTTGATATTTCTGTAACTCACGACTTCTGGGGACGCGAAGCTCATTTTGTTCGGGTGCGTTGGGTTGAATAGCTGCTGCGGGAGGGTCCGATGGTTCGATGGGGAGAGTTGGGAAAATCTTTTTTCTTGCTTCTTCCTTCGTTTAATTAGTGCTTTGAAGTCAGGGCGATTCCCTTCGGGATAGCTTCGCTCGCGCGTACTTCATCCAACAAAAAAAATGTGCAAATTACCGATCGACAAAACCAGGGTGGCAAGTTTACTAGCTGTCAGCTTAGCCGTAGCAGGCAACAGCTTTTTGCCTTTCACCCACAAGGCGAGTTTTGCTGGCGAAATATCCCAAACTAACGAACCAGAGAGAGCTCCTGACGGCAAGATAGTTCCCGTTAATGGCAAAGTCAATGTTAGATTAACCAATAAAACCAACGATCGACTATTTTATCAGGTAGTTGGACAGGCTAACCGCCGCAGTTTAGCGGAAAATTCAACAGTCGCGCTGCAAGCATTGATACTACCGGCCTCAATTGTATTTAGGCGACCAGATGGCGCATTATTGAAACCTAGTTTGAAACCTGTTGGCGAAGGAACAGTAGAACTAAGATTAGACGAGACGAATGATTTAGATTTGGATAAAAGATCTGTGACATACCTACACTCCGTCGTGAGTGAGTGTAGGCTTCTCAGGGACTCTTCAATGAAGACATTTCCTGAGCTTTGAGACCGTGTGCCCCACGGTTCTTTATATTTATCGATGCATTTAAGTCCCGGCACAATGAGATGCGGCAAACGGGACAATTATGCATCCGTTGAGAAAGTGGCTTTTTGACTTTGTGACCGCAGTTTGAGCACTCTTGAGATGTACCGTTTGGATTCACAGCAATAACTTTCAAACCAGCGTTTTCGGCTTTGTTAGTCAGTATTGTAATGAATTGACCCCATCCAGCATCATTCACACTCTTTGATAACCAAGTCTTAGTCATCCCTTTTATATTTAATTTCTCAACAGCAACAACGTCATAAGTCTTGAGTAAATTGTTGGCTGTTTTGAAGTGAAAGTCTTTACGCGTGTCGGCTACTTTTTTGTGTTGCTTGCCTAATTTGGTAATATCTTTTTTGCGTCTGTTGCTTCCCTTCTTTTTTCGAGAGACTTTACGCTGTAATGATTTAAGTTTTCTTTCGGCCTTTCTTAAGAATTTAGGAGCAACAATCTTGGTGTTATCCGATGCAACGTAGAAATCAATTAAGCCAACATCAATCCCTACAATATTGTCAGGATTGAAGTCGGGTTTGATTGTCGGAGCCGTTTTGTCATCAAGGCTTAAAGTGACATAATAACCGTTAGATTTTTTGGTGATTGAGACTGTTTTAATCTCAAAGCCTTCAGGTATTTGGCGGTGTACAATCACTTTCACCTCACCAATCTTCGACAGCGTAATTTTATTACCACTGAAGTGATGTTGCTTGAATTGTGGGTAAGTGAAAGTTTTGTATTGACCTATGGCTTTGAATCTAGGTCTACCAGATTTTTTGCCATTTGAATCACCAGCCAACCATTTATCAAAAGCGATTTCAACACGCTTTGGCACTTCCTGTAGCACTTGAGAGTGAATCTCTTTGTACCACGGTCTGTCTTTCTTGAGTTGAGTCAAAGATGCTTGTTGGCTAAAACGATTAGGTTTTTCGCTCAGTTCAGGAAGATAACAAACATAAAGTGAACACCTATCAATAGGACATCTATTCTGTTCGTACCATCTGAATCTTTGACCTAGCTGATAGTTGTACTGACATCGCAACATATCTAAGGTGTTGTCAATGAACGCTGACTGAGCCTTGGTTGGTTTTAGTCGGTATTGATAAGATATTCTTACGCTGTTTCCTCCCTTGTCTGAATCAGTGTTATTTTTTAGTATACACCAACTTATGAAAAAGTGCCAGAAATACTATCGAATAGTTGTTCATTTCCTCCACATCTGGTTCCTCCGTACTTCGTACATCAGGAACCAGATTGTCGTAAACTCACGCGCATTCATCCCGACACTCCGTCGCGAGTGAGTGTGGGACTTCTGCTGTTTCAGTTAAATATCTGTCTGCGTTAATCTGTGTGCATCTGCGGTTAAAACGTCTAATCGCCCTTGCCCCAGCAATTGTCAGGCAAGAGTTGAATCATGTAAAATCAACTAGGCGATCGCCCCGACAACTCGACCTTACCCTTGCATACACCATCCGAGTTCCTATGTCAATCAAAAAAATTCTTTCCATAGCGCTGTTAATTTTCATCCCCATTTCCATCGCCGCTGAGTATTTGCACTGGGGCTCCCTCCCAGTTTTCATCACATCCGCTTTAGGCATTATACCTCTGGCTATTTGGTTGAGCACAGCAACAGAAGAAGTGGCGATCGTTACAGGCCCCTCCATAGGCGGCTTATTAAATGCAGTCTTCGGCAATGCTACGGAATTAATTATTGCCATAGTTGCCCTGAAAGCCGGCTTAATTGACATTGTAAAAGCCAGCATAACCGGCACAATTATCAGTAACTTACTCTTAGTCATGGGATTTTCCATGCTGCTAGGAGGTCTACGCTACAAAGAACAAGAATTTAAGCCAATTATCGCGCGGGTGAACGGTTCCACAATGACTCTAGCAGTGATTGCAATTCTGCTGCCGACAATGGTAATTTACACCTCTAATGGAGTCGAACCCGCAGCCATTCAGAATCTTTCATTAATAACTGCGATCGTCCTAATTGCAGTTTACGCTTTAACTCTGCTATTTTCATTAAAAACTCACAGCTATCTTTACGAAGTCAGCTTACTAGAACTAGAGTCAGAAAATGCTCAAAATACCAAAGAGGAATCTACTACGCACAAACCGAATTTGTGGCTGTGGATAGGGGTGCTAGTTGCCTCAACTGTTGCCGTTGCTTTTGAATCAGAAATTTTCGTGGGTGTTGTCGAAGAAACTACCAAAGGATTGGGATTGACGCCGCTGTTTACAGGGGTAATTCTGTTGCCGATTGTTGGCGGCGCCGCCGAATATGTAACTGCGGTGGGAGTGGCGATGAAAAACAATATGGATTTGTCAGTTTCTGTCGCGATGGGTTCGAGTTTGCTAGTTGCTTTGCTGGTAGCGCCGATGTTGGTGATTATCGGATTAGTGATTCATCAGCCGATGGATTTAAACTTCAATCCGTTTGAAGTAGTTGCAGTTGCCATTGCAGTGACAATTGCCAATCTAATTAGTCTCGACGGGCGCTCTAATTGGCTCGAAGGAGTGCTCCTTTTAGCAACATACATCGTGTTAGGATCGGCATTCTACTTTCACCCCATTACTTGAACCAACAATTTTCTTGGAGGGGCAATCTGCCGTGGTTGTCCTTCCAAGAAAATAACCTATCTTTTCTCTTGTTTTTTCTTCTGCTGTGTCTTCTGCGACTAATTAAAGAAAGTAATTTTAGGGCAGGAAATAGTTACGGACATCGACACTCTTGAACAGTAACACACTCTATTTTGCAACTTTTTCCTCTACGTCTCCTATCGCGACAATCAGCATCATCCTGACATTGTGAGGTGACTTTGTTCTCACAAATTTGCTGACGCGGAAAAGTACCTAAATTTTGTACAGAAACTTGAGCGGTAAGCGCACCCTGTTCTATAACTTGGTTATTTTCTTTGATTTCATAACCAAATTTATTTTCGCCCTCTAAAACCGAAAAAGTTCTTGTTTTGTGACTGTTTGCTAACTTAAATCCAAAACTCTCGGAAAACTCACCTTTGTCATAACTTCTATCCGTGTAAGGATAGGGGTTAGTTTCCATGCCATCGGTCACATTTTTAATCAGCACTCTTCTGTTAGGGGCGGGGGGAGTCTTGCTGGAAACAAATCGAGCGCTTTGCGAATCAGGGGAGATGCCACTTCCGGGACACTGACCTACATATTCAGCACGCTTAAATTGAATCAAGTTAATATTAAAACTGTTTTCGTTTTTTACCCGAAATTGTGCTTCGTTAGTCTGTTGGGCGCTGACTGTGAAAGCTGCTAGCGTCACAAAAATTGCTCCCACCAAAAGAGCTAGGAATTTGATTGGTTGCTGCCCCGTAAAATATCTGGCGCGTTTCATCTCTTTATACCTTCCATCTGAAGAAATAGCATTTTTTTAATCGTGATTTTAACTAGAGAGCATATCTGTTGTCAAGAGCGATAAAATAGGTTTGATCCTTCGGACTTTAGTCCTTCCTGCTTAGTTTATAAAGAAAGGACTGAAGTCCGATGCTGCGAACCAGGGGGAGGAAGGACTGAAGTCCGATGCTGCGAACCTAATTACCAAGTTACTCGATCGCGCCATCTCTCTAAAATCTTGTCCCCGACTCCCTGTACCCGTGCCACATCCTCCAAAGAGGTAAAAGGTTGCTGTTGCCGCGCTGCAATAATTCTCTCGGCTAACTTGGGGCCAACCCCAGGCAAAGTTTCTAATTCTTCCTGACTCGCTGCATTCAAATTAACTAACTTTTTACCCGCAGCAATTTGAGGTTTAGCACTCGCAGATTGGGATGCTGCGTGTAGTGAATCGCACTCTTTTTTCTTAGCGTCAATTCTCTGTTTGATTCGGGCGGGAATTCCCAAGATTGCACCATTGTAAAGCCGATCGAACTCCCGCTCAAAATGGGCCCCAACTGTGGGACTCTCGATCGCCAGCAGCGTCTCGTCATTCCCGTGATTTGCCGCCTCACTCCAGTTGTGAGAACCTGTAAGCACGGTTGTGCCGTCCACAACGCCGAATTTGTGGTGCAGGCGATCGCCCATTGGTAACAACGGCACTCCCACCGTAGTCAGCGGCTTTCTCCAAGGGCGATTGTCAGCTTCTAACTTGCAGTCTTGGATGAAAGTCGCACCCATCATATCCAAACCTTCACTGTAAGAGCGATAAATAAAATTAGAGTCAATTAAAGCTCGCACCGCAACTCCTCGCCTAGCTTCAATTTCCAGAGTATTTGACAACCGCTGAGCCGAAAATACAAACAGTGCCAAATCAACAGACTTTTTCGCACTACCCAAAGTTCGATTTATCAAACCATTGACGCTTTTTTCCCAAGGCAAAGTCGCAGTTGTCGGCGAAAATTGCACCGCAACAGTCGCATTCCCTAATCTCACTTTTTGCACTTGACGAAACGGCTTTTTTATGCCGAATTTGCTGTCCGGTTTGCCTCCGGGCCCGTCGCCCCACATCATGTTAAATTCTTGAGTAAATAGTTGCGCTAATTGAGCATTTTCAATTTTCAGCAAATTGTTCGCATTGCCGCGACTTGCTGCTGTCTTGAAATCGCCGTGTATATCGCTTGTGGTAAAATTAGCAGAAGTGACGATTAGGGTTTTGCCGTCAATTACCACAAATTTGTGGTGCATCAAACCGCTGCCTTTACTGCCGTCAGCAGTATCGTCAATTACAGGAATTCCCGCATCTTTGACAATTACCAAAGCATCGTTGTGCTTGATTTCATCGGCAGTCAATTTACCGTCTTTATTGGTATCGGCAAGTTGCACAAATTCCCTATAACGATCGCGCTCTCTTTCCGGTAATTTCGCCAACTCCTGAGCTGTAAAATTGCTCCAAGGGCGACTATACATATGTTCGACAATTAATCTCACTTTAATTCCCGATCGCTGTCGATCGGCCAAAACCCTGGCAATACCGGGCAAGCGAAACTCCTGAACCGCTACATCAACCGTCGATCCAGCACTAGCGATCGCAACAGCGACCAACTTTTCCAAATCATCTCCAAATCTAGTTTGCTGGCGGTAAGGCTCTGTATAACTCGAAGCGATCGACTGATTGAAGTATACTTGCAACAAGGGGTCTTGAGGCAGCGGAGCCAGAGTGGGAGGTAAATTCTGCACGTCTTGCTTAATTTGTCCGCAGGCCACGAGATTGAGCGCCAGCAGCCCAGCACAACACAAACCGAGTAAATGATAATAAAATACAGCCACAAAATTTTAATAAATATAGAGGTTATTAGCGTTCCCAGAGTTCAAAGCTATAGGAGCAAGTAAAGTTACAACTTATAAAATTTATGCAAGGGAAGAGATTTTGCGTCTTGTAGAACTGCCTCGATGCCGGAAGCATCACTGGTAGGGTAGCAGCATTCAGGGGCGTGGGTCAAACCCGATACCCCTGCTTTATGGCTAAAAGAAAAAGAATTTTTCCGTGCGGTCACAAAGGATATGGTAAAGCGTGCCATCGCTGCACGCAAGAGTTGGTAGCGCAGCAGCATTACGTTGAAGCCCTGGCAGAAAAACAAACCAAAAAACAACGGAGGGAAGCGTCATTTGCTAGAGATATCATCGATCTCAGAGGTCTACCCGACCACGTAGTCACTAAAGCTCGCGCCATTATAGCAGCTTTGGGAGAAAATAAGAATTACAGAGATTTTGGTGGCAAACGCTTGCGTCACAACCGTTTGATCGTCAGTATTCCTGTAACGCGCAATTACAGAATGCTTTGTGAAGATTGCGGCACTTTCTTAATTCCCCAAAAAGTTTTGTCGCACGAAGACTACAACGTCTGCAAACCAGGAAGTTAGCCGTCATACCAATTTAATGTGAAGTTGCATATATTTCGATCCCCCTAAATCCCCCTTAATAAGGGGGACTTTGACCAAGCTCTTGTCCCCCCCTCCCGCGGGGGGTTAGGGGGGATCAGATTCTATGCAGCCTCATATAAAATTGG
>NZ_JANMZH010000327.1:0-1636 GCF_031383065.1 Microcoleus sp. OTE_8_concoct_300
CAGCCCCCTCTATATGGTAAATACCGGCCTCCCCGCTAACCCCAGAGACGGCAGCAATACACCACTACCAGCATTAATAGCGGGAACAACACCAGAACCCCCAGTCCTACCTTTACAGGGAACGCAGCCCTTATTGTTGCCGTTCTCGCAGATCCGAGATGTGGCTGCTACTCCACCCAACGCTGCTGGTGGATCAACTGCGAGACAAACGGGATGGATAGCGCGAGCTCAAAATACAACTTTCAATCTCGTCATCGCAGCTGGCGACACTCCCTCTCAAAACCTCAACGGCACAGTCGGTGACTTTAACGGCGGCTTACAAAATTTGCCCAGATTCTTGGAAAGCTGGAATGCTGGGCAATTTGCTACTAATATCAAGGGTTCTTTTATCCAGCTAAACCGCAGCGCCTTTAACACAGCACCCTATCTCTCAATCCTGGGAGCAACTCCTTCAGGTTCAACTGCAGCCGATAGGATAGTAAGCGTGTTCGATCGGTTAAATCCACCTGGTGCTACTTCACTGGCAATTCCCGTCAGATATAACGTGGATGGTGCAGGAGATCTTCCCTACTTCAGCCCGCCCACTCGGAACTGGGGTTATGACGTGGGCTTGTTACCTCAGCCGCCGGATTTATTCACTCAAAAGTTCACTACTCCTCCCTCAACGAGTCAACCGGCCGAGTTTTTCCGGGAAGTGCCTCGAAACGACCCGTGGGTAAAAACTTTGATGTGTGGAGTCCAGGAAAAAGCTCCTACTAGCCTCGCGACTTCTTCCATTAGCCAGCAAGAATGTGATGATTTCCCTTACTAGCCTTCCGTCGCGCAATTACTGGAGTCCTAATTTATGAGCAAGCAAAGACAACAGCAAAATTTACCTCAGTCACGAGACAGCGGCTACACGATTATCGAGTCATTGGTAGCGATGATTGTGGTTTCGGTGCTGATGATTGCGATCGCCCCCGTGATGGCTTTCTCAGTAGCGACTCGCGTACAAGCGCGGCGGGTAGAACTCGCCACGCAGGCGGCGAGAACTTACATCGACGCTCTCAGGAGGGGGGCGATCAAGCGGAACGATCCGATAATCCCAGGATTTCCTATCAAAGATACGTCTGTTGCTCGTGCTGTTGCTGATGCTCCTACAAGCTCCAATGGTTTGTACTGCGTTAACTTTGATGAAACGTCAGGTTGTCAGGGCAACAAAGACTTTTTTGTTCAAGGGGTTTGGAGAAATCTCACTAATCCCCCCCCCGCCGATCCAACTACAACAGGTTACTCCTTGACTGTGCGGGTTTACCGGGCCGATGCTTTTTCTTCTCCGGGCTCGCTGAATACTACACAGCAATCCGTAGCTAATTCGGCTCTTGGCGACCCTAAAGCGCCTTTGGTGGTAATGCAAACAGAAATCCCTGCTTCTACAGTACCGGGTTCTTATGGATCGCTTTGTTCACGCATCCGAGATCCTAATAATCAGACCGGGTGTAAATAATTAATCAAAATCCTTGTTAATCAAAAATGTTCCCTACAAATTGGCAAAGGAAGAAGTCAAAATGAAAAATTTACTCAGGTTGCTTCTTAAAAGTCAGCACCAGCGAAACCGCTCAGGGCCAGCTCAAACAGACAAGGGTATGACTCTGGT
>NZ_JANMZH010000336.1:0-12779 GCF_031383065.1 Microcoleus sp. OTE_8_concoct_300
TTTTTCATGTTTTTTGGCTTCAATCATTGGTAAAAGCTATGTTTCGCCAGAACACAATTGACAAAACTTATATTGCCGAGGAGAACTCGAATTCACTCATCTTTCTAAATGCTGTTTTCTCACTTTTTCAGCAAGCCCTAATTATTTTTGCAATTCAAGTCTAGTTTCTTGCAGTTAGATTTTTGAATAAAAAGGGAAAGAGAAGATACTGTTTTCCTCCATTTCCCTTTGTTTGGATAAGGACTAAAGTCCGATGCTGCGAACCTGGTAATTAATTAACGGCTGCCAACTGTTTCTCTTTGATTTCCACTGGCGCAGATAATGCTTCTTCTAAATCGGCACAGCCGAGTTTTTCCTCCAAAATTGCCATCACTTCGCGGCCGAAATCATTGGAATTACGCTGCCAAGCTTCTAAACAAATTTGTCCGAAAAACGAACCCAAAGGCTCGGGATTCCACAGCAATTTGCGCGCTGTCCAAGGCATCAAACTCATCGGATCGTAACCCGGTTGCAGAATATCCTTTTTAAAGGCGTATTCTTCTAAAATAGTGTGCGGCTGCAAGCCGATAAAGAAAATAGCTGGTTCTACTTTATCTGCTCCGAAAATCCGCTCTAATTCTCGGTGATAAGCAATAGTTTGCCGGATGGTTTCAAAGGTTTCGTCAATGACGTTAAACGAGTAATTCACGGAAACCACATCGTTGTAACCGGCTGCTTTTAAATCGCGACAATTTTCCAAAACTACTCGCAAGTTGTAGCCCATCCGCATTTTACGAACCAGTTCCTGGGAACCGCTGGTGATGCCGATTTCAAAGTAATTCATCCCCGTTTTTACCATCAAATCACACAACTCTGGTGTGAGATTGTCCGCACGGATGTAAGCGGCCCAGTGTATGTCGTCCATGCCGGCGGCGATGATTTTTTGCAATAATTCGATCGCATCATCGATGAATTTGCGTGCCGGGATAAATTGAGCGTCGGTAAACCAGAAATTGCGGATACCTCTCGAGTACAATTGCCGAATCTCCGCCACCACCTCATCCGCCGGATTGATCCGCACTTGTTTCCCTTCAATCACCGTATAAATGCAGTAACAGCAATTATGAGGACAGCCGCGCTTGGTTTGGACTCCCACGTAGAAGTCCATATCCTGTAGATAATAGGAAAATTCCGGCCAAATCGTTTCGATGTAGTTATAATTGCAGGCTGTTTTCTCGATGTTGGCTGGCTTTTCGTGAATTAGCCTCGCCCGCGGCACAGTTTCTCCCACCACATAACATCTTTCCTCGGCCACATCTTCGCCCTTAATCAACTTCTCCAGCAAAGCTTCGCCTTCCCCCACCGACACCACAGTTCCCGTCGGCAAACTGCGGCCCAACTGCTCGTAAAACACGCTCACAGCACCGCCGCCGACCACTGCACGAGCTTCGGGGCGGTATTTCCGGGCCCGCTTCAATCCGCGCTTAATCAGTCCCAAATTGCGCCAGAGTTCGGTGTAGTAAGACGCGGCTAAACGCAGTCCTCCGAGTGCTCCCCGGAACTTGATCAGCAGATTTTTGGCGTAGTAAAACTCGAAGGCATTTTGCAACGGGTTGCCGCCCCGGCCGCCCACGGGCGCGTAAATTTGAATGTCCCGCCAAGAGAAAACTAGCAGCGTCGGCTTAAACTCGTCTATGCTGGCATCCAAAGCTTTAGCGAAATCCAGGGGGGGCACCGCACCTAAATCGAAAATGCGCTGTTCGACATCGGGAAACAGCTTGTGTACGTGATCCGAAAGATACACAACTCCGATCGGGAAAATCGGATTGCAAGGGAGGCGAACGTACAGGACTCGGTTTTCTCGGCTTTCCATGATTGCCATATCCTAAACTGGAACTTTTTCCGCTATGTTAATATTCTTTTAATATAACTTTACAATCTCTCTAATTTTCGCAATTTGACATTAAATATTCTTAAATTTTTCTATTTGGCTCAAAGCCCAGCGTGTTGGTGTCGATGGGCGACAGCACCAGAAAAAGGCTAATTTTTAAGCAAACACAGCGTATTTTGACTGAAAATCCAAGCTGGGAGTCAAAAACGATATTTTTTCCGGTTAAATTTAAATTTTGGTACGATCGGTCTCTAATGTATTAGGGAGTTGGTAGTCGGCTTTACAGTAGGTGGGATCGCCTAGTGTTAGCCTAATAAGATAACTAAAACTTTTAGGCAAGGCTCCCTCACCATTTATGGCTCAAATTCTTGATCCCGTACCCTTAGGCAGCGACAGCAAGATTCTTTGCTGCTACGTCAACGCCACCAGCCAAATTCAGATTGCTCGCATCGCCAACATTCCTAACTGGTACTTTGAACGAGTAGTTTTTCCCGGACAGCGCTTAGTGTTTGAAGCGATACGGACCTCCGCATTGGAAATTCACACCGGCATGATGGCTAGTGCAATTTTGTCGGATAAAATCCCTTGCGATCGCTTGCAGATTAACGAAGGCCCCTATTCAAACCTCAATCGTAACAGATCCCGACAGGAAGCTCAGGGCGATCGAACAGCAATGGCAGGCCGCCCCAAATCCCGAGAAATCTCAGAACCTTTGACTGTACCGGCACTAACCGCCGTCGATTAATCGGAGTTGTGAGTTTTGAGTTATAAATTGTCAGTTAATTGATAGCTCTGCGCTCAAAATTCCAACTTCTGCAAAGCGGTAAAAAATCAAAACTTAAGAATCAAAGTTTCTGAAATGAATTTTAGCTCAAAACTCACAACTGCAAATATTTTCGGGTTTTTCATATTTGCAGTTGTGAGTTTTGTTGGCGAGTCCGAAAGCTGTGCAAAAATATCAATAAACAGCTTCTCGAATTTCAGCCATGTCAGCACAACCTCTTGCCTCTTCCCCATCTTCTGCCCCAGTATTTGAGCCGGCGGTATTCCGGCTTTCTCCCCTGATTAGAATCACGCTGTTGAGCTTGTACACAGCCCTGACAATTCCCTTGCCGTTTTTGTCGGAAGTAACGAAAGCACCGGTTCCCCCCACCGCACTCTGGGCGGCAATTGTTGTGGGCGCTGTGGGCTTGTACGGCGTGCTCAGTGAAAGGGTAATTTTGAGCGAGGAAGGGATTGAAGTCACATATCCCAACTGGTTTCCGCGTTTTTTTCGCCAGGGTTGGTCCCTACCTTGGACTGAGGTAAAAGCTCTTAAACCTCGATCGACCGGTCAAGGAGGTTTAGTTTACTATTTTTTGAGTCATTCGGGAGAAGGTTATTTGCTACCCATGCGGGTGGCTGGATTTGCTAAATTAGTCGGTTTGGTGGAAGCAAAAACAGGTATTGATACTAGAGATGTCCGCCCTTTGTCGCAGCCTTGGATGTATCTTATTTTACTTTTATGTACGCTGCTGTTGCTGTTGGTGGATGCGTGGACTATTGTCACGGCGATCGGGCTTAAAGGGAATCTGTAAATTTCTTGTGGGGTGGGCCGGAGTGTCGGTTCCAAATATGCAGATTAAATGTGGAACATCTGATCAAACACACGCAAAAATAATGAAAAACCCGGTTTCTTTAAGCAGCCGGGTTTTTGCATTCTATTGTTTATTTAAGCTACTTAACTTCAGCCGATCGCCGAGTGTTAGGTGATTCGTAATAAACTCCCGAACCTGTATCCGAGACAAAATGACAATCCCAGTAAGAGCGAATAAAGCTCTTCCAAATTGGCTCTGTTGACTTGCGATAATAATCACCCAACACTGGCTTGATGGCTTCCGTTGCCTCCTTCAAGTGATAGTGCGGCATCGTCGAGAAAATGTGGTGGGCTACGTGAGTCCCGATGTCGTGATGGATGGAATTGATGATTCCGTAGTCGCGATCGATCGTAGACAATGCACCTTTCAAGAAAGACCAATCTTTACCGCGATACCAAGGAATATCGGCTTCTGTGTGGTGCAGGAATGTTACCAAATCCAGCCAGATCACGAACACTACATAGGGAACCAAGTAGAACTTGAGTAAAAACAGCCAACCAAACTGATAGGTTAGCGCGCCTAAAAAGCCTACCATCAGTACCAAGGATGCCGAACTCATCAAAACATCCCATTTTTCGGAGGGACGGAAAATCGGGCTACCGGGCATGAAGTGAGAACCTGCCCGATCGGGCGATCGCCGAAATAGATATATTGGGTAGGCAAATAACATCAAATAAAAGCGTCCCAGCTTTTCGTACCAAGGCATTTGATTGTATTTGCTCTCCGATACCGGATACCAGCTTTCATCGTTATCTAAGCTGCCTGTATTCGCGTGGTGGGTTCTGTGACTAATCCGCCAACCGTGGAAGGGCACCAGAATTGGAGCGTGGGAGAGGTGTCCGATCAGGTTGTTGAGCCATTTGCTCCTAGAAAATGAACCGTGTCCGCAGTCGTGGCCCACTACAAACAATGCCCAAAACATGGTTCCCTGCATCAACCAAAAGATTGGGTAAAAGAGCCAGGAATCGACGGTGTAGGCGATCGCATACAAACCTGCGATAATTCCCAGATCTAAAAAGAAGTAAGCCAGAGATTTCCAGGCCGAGGGTTCAAAACAGTGGGCTGGAATGGCTGCCTTGATATCAGCAAGAGTAAAAGGTAACTCTGTTGTACGAGAGGATGAGCCTTGATTGCTCGGGGGATTGAGAACAGTATTTGATTGCACGAAGTTTCCGATTTAAGCTGACTTGAGAAACCGCATTCCGCCTTCTTTTAACAGTCAATCGATTTTAGATTTTAGATTTTAGATTTTAGATTTACTCCACAGATAAATCTGGGGGCTTAAACTAAGATCTAAATTTTTTGGCTCTCTCCGACATGAGTCGGGGGGTTGTATCCCTCTGCAGGTGAGGTAACATTCAACCTGCAAGGAGCCATATTTTTTACTCTGCAAGGGTTTCTAAAGTTCTTTAGTTCGCATGAACAGCCCGTCCGAAATTCTCAAGCAAGTTGGCTTGGCGAATACTTGTATGGGGAAAATTAGTGCGATCGACCCTGTTATCTGAAAAATCTCATGTGCCCGTTGTTCGTGCGAAATGCGACTTCAATCTGAGAGTGGACATCTGGAGGAAATACCTCCAGTCTCCAAGTAGCATACAGCGCTTCGAGCAGGAATTGTGAACGAGAGTGTAGGGAAAGACCCATCGATTTTAGATTTGCGATTTTAGATTGAAGGACAAATCTCAAATCTCAAATCTCCAATCAGAATCTTGGGTTTCACGCAAGTTCTACCCAAGCGACTGTTCACTACAGTTCACAAATTCTGCAATTTTTGCTACAGCTAAGTTAATTTAACATTACTACACACATTCTGGCAACGACTTACCAGAAAATTTTGAAAATTCATAAATCGCGGAAAATGACGGGCGATCGCTTTCTCGCTTTTTGATTTTCTAGGTTCCAGCCTTTTCTAATATGAGCTTAGACCGTTTTACCACTTCTGGAACGTCGATCGGATAATCCCCAGTGAAACACGCCGAACAAAAACTCATCGGGTCTTCGTTAGTCGCCTTCAGCATTCCATCCCAACTCAAGAAAGCCAAGGAATCAACCTCAATTTGGGCGGCGATTTCTGCGACTGACTTAGTAGCCGCAATCAACTGATCTTGATTGTCGGTGTCGATCCCGTAGAAACAAGGATGAGTCACCGGCGGCGAGGAAATTCTCATGTGAACTGCGGTCGCACCCGCATCCCGCAAGGCTTTGACAATTTTGCGGCTGGTAGTACCGCGCACGATCGAATCGTCGATAATGATTACTCGCTTTCCTTCCAACACATCTCTGAGAGGGTTGAGTTTCATGCGGATTCCTGACTCCCGCATTGTCTGAGTCGGTTGAATAAAAGTGCGCCCGACGTAGCGGTTTTTAATCAATCCTTCCGCGTAAGGAATGCCGGAAGCTTGAGAAAAGCCGATCGCCGCCGGGATTCCAGAATCCGGAACGCCGATGACTATATCAGCATCAGTCGGAGATTCTGCTGCTAACAAACGCCCGATCCGCAGTCGGTAGCTGTACAAACTTTCACCTTCCATCTGGCTGTCCGGTCGAGCAAAATAGATCATTTCAAAGATGCAAAGTTTGCGCTTCTGCTGCTGGCTCCAGTGGAAGGAAGCCATACCTTCCTCTGTAATCCAAACTAATTCCCCCGGTTCTACGTCGCGCAAAAATTCAGCACCGATAATATCCAAGCCGCAAGTTTCCGATGCTAAAACGTACCGTACCGGAGTTGTGGGGAGGATGCCAATTACCAGCGGGCGAACCCCGTGGGGGTCGCGGACTCCCATCACGCCTTGGGGGGTGGCGATCGTCAAACTAAAGGCTCCTTGGCACATACCAAAGGCGCTGATCGCTGCTTCCAGCCAGTCTTTGCCCTTGTCTACCTCCGAGCCGATCGCCACTGCGATCGCCTCTGAATCCGTCGTGCTGACAAACTCGCACTTCCGAGACAGCAATTTTTCTCGCAATTGTTTTGTATTGACAAGATTTCCGTTATGTGCTAAAGCCAGACTTCCCAAACGAGTTTCGACAACCACAGGCTGAGCGTTGACCACGCGCGACGAGCCCGTAGTAGAGTAGCGAGTGTGGCCTACGGCTAAGTTACCGGGCAAGTGACCTAAACTCGATTCGTTGAAGACTTGGGAAACCAGTCCCATATCTTTGTGCAGGTGGACTTTTTCACCGTCAAAGGTGGCAATCCCTGCGGATTCCTGACCCCGGTGCTGCAAAGCATACAAACCGAAGTAGGTCAACTTGGCGACATCTTCACCCGGTGCGTAGATACCAAAAACGCCGCAAGCTTCCTCTGGCTTGTCGGGTTTACTAGAATGCTCGTCAGCCGCGAAAGAATGGTTGGGAATCATAGATAGGTGGGTTCCTAATGGGGACGGTATGTTAGGGGGACAATTTCACCGATTCGTTCTTTTGGGGAAGATGTCGCATAACTTAACATTTCCTTAATCTTGCCACGGATCTGTCATTATTTCCCACTCGTGTAGCATTTCAGACAGAAGCGATGCGACGTTCAATCGCATTGTAGTATCGATCGCCCCCCGATCCTATATTAGCCTTGATTAATGGTGGGCGCTCGGGCGAGCGATGGGGATCGATCGATGGGGATCGATGGGGCGCGATCGATGGAGCGCTTGAAATCGCTTCTATAGAAACTTTCGTCCCTCTCGCTTGAGACTAAGAGATAGGCGATCGTGCAATGGAAAATAAATTAGAAACTTGCTTGATGGGCTTTTTCAAACATTAGAATTTAAGGCCGATCGAGCTTGACTTTTTCAGGAAATTGACATACTATATCATCATGGGAATCTGTGCGGCCATGTAAAGTCATTTTTGGCGCGATCGAGTATTAAGTAATGTCGTATTTTGTAGGTGCGTCGCTATGAGATTTGCATCTTACTTGGAGATTGTAGATAGCGACCCACCCTAAAGCTTCAACCCCCGCCCCATCAGGTTTTCGTTGGTGTAGACGCGGTTTCCACCGCCGATTCCAATTCTTGAAAAATTTTGTAACTAGCGCAAACTACTTCGATACAAATATCCCCTTCCAGCCGAAAGTAGAAAAGGGGCGACGAACCTGTCTCAACCAAACCTGCTTGATTTTGAAAAGGATAGGACAAAGTAGATAAAATTTGACTCTTATCTTCTGTCAATTGTCTTAATTCTGCGTTACCCACCCAGAAGCAAGACTCTTCTGAGTCGGAGTTGACTGGTTGAGAAATTACCTGATGAACCAGTTGATAGAATTCGATGGAAGTGTCATAAATCCCGGTTCCGAATGTAAAGTCTAAGCGCAAGGTTAAAGGTTGGGGGATTAGAGTAATGCCTGCGAGGTCGGCACTTTTCAAGTCTTCTATGCAAAAATGTTTTAAAGGGCGATCGGCTGTAAGAGTCATATAATTATATTTTCTTCGGTACTGTGGGTGTTTGAACCTGGCATGAATTGAATCTGATTGCC
This sequence comes from Microcoleus sp. OTE_8_concoct_300, assembly GCF_031383065.1. Taxonomy (NCBI): domain Bacteria; kingdom Bacillati; phylum Cyanobacteriota; class Cyanophyceae; order Oscillatoriales; family Microcoleaceae; genus Microcoleus; species Microcoleus sp. OTE_8_concoct_300. The sequence goes on from NZ_JANMZH010000336.1 coordinate 7,973, forward strand.
AAACTGGTCGTATCGGCGGCGGTAACTTTTACCGCGATCGTTTTTAATTTTAGGTCCGGTTCGGACAATTTCACCAGCGGGTCTAATATGAATTAAACTACCATCAGGATGCTCGAATGTTTCATATCCACCCTCTGTTTTAGTTTTGAATACAAAGCCGCTATCTGCTATAGTTTCTAGTGCTTCTGACTTATTTTTTGCCGTTAAATCAGGCAACTGCTGAGATGCTACATTCATTGCTTCTGTCACTATAATCTAATTACAAGATGTATTATGTGCCAGTTGGATGTGCGGAATGTGGGCGATAAATTAGCAGTCTCAACATTTATTTAATTGAAAATAAATCGAGTCGTCAGAGGCGACAACCCAAGTGTAAAGAAAAGAAGTACATAGCACAAAAGGACAAAAGTGTCAAGGGCTAAGGAGCCCACGCAGCTACACACACAACACGAAAACCGACGCTGATGTAGTCATTGTCCGGCGCAACGTAGTAGCGAATAGCTGATCGGCAAAGCGACGGAATGTTGAGCCACGAACCGCCGCGCCGCAGTTTTTGTAGGGTGCGTCGCTGCGAAATTTTTGATGTTACTTACAGGTTTGAGATGGCGACGCACCTGATTGACTCTCGCGGTGCGTCGCTGCGAGATTGTCGATTTGATTTGTAGATTGTTGATAGCGACGCACCCTACTACTTAGCAATCTCAACATTATTAAAAGAAGAGTCCTCGCGGGAGACTACAGCAGAGAACAGAAAAGCGGAGACTACGCGGAGACCAGGGCTACGCGAAAACCGAAGAAACTGTAGCCAAGGCTCGCCGAAGACCACTCACGAATAGCACTACGGCAATGGACCGCATCGTAGTTCCAGGAACCGCCACGCTGCACTCGACGATTATCCGTGCCAGTTTCCCAAGAACTTCCGTCAGTCGGTGCACCATTGTAGTTATCATGCCAGCGATCGCTGCACCATTCCCAAACATTCCCGTGGGTATCGTATAAACCAAAAGCATTGGGTGGAAAACTCCCCACATTCGTTGGTTGTTTGCGATAAAGTCCGTTCGGCGCAGAAGCGTAGGGATTACTACTGCCATCATCATAATTAACTAAATCCGGCATAATCGTATCACCAAAATAGAAAGGTGTTGTAGTTCCCGCGCGACAAGCATATTCCCATTCCGCTTCCGAAGGTAAACGATAAGTCTTCCCTGTTTTTTGAGAAAGCTTCCGACAGAATTCCACAGTATCATTCCAGCTAACATTTTCTACAGGACGCTTCGCACCTTTCAACTGAGAAGAGTTATTTCCCATCACCGCTTCGTATTGTTCTTGAGTGACTTCATATTTACCAATAAAAAAAGGAGAGATCTTCACAGTCCGCTGCGGCCCTTCATTATCCATTCTTTCTGCTTCCGTATGAGGAGAACCCATCACGAAACTGCCTCCTGAAATTGCTACCATATCGAGAGTAATACCATTATCAATATTTTCTATAAAAACCTGTGCTTCTCCTTGACTGCGGTTGGCAATTTGCCCCGTTGAGTTGACTGTCACTGTTTCAAAAGTAAAGGTTTTTAAAGCATTGGCAGATGCTTTGGGCGATAGAGTTTCTGGAGATGGTTTTGGCGCTGGACTTTCTGCTATGGGTTCTGGAGATGCTTGAGGCGATGAATTTTTGGCTGTAGTTTTCGGAGATGATTTTTTAGGCGATGATTCAGGAGAGGGCGGTTCATTATTGGATGAAGGTGGAAGATTTGGTGAAGATGAAGAAGATTTGTTGTTCAACAAACTTTGACTCAGCACAGCTAATGCAAATCCTCCTCCAGCAAAACCCGCTAATTGCAAGAAACCTCGCCTTGTTGTGTTAGTTGGTAACGGCAAAGAGTGTTGTGGCATCACAGGAATTGTGGGATTTGGTATCGGTGCGGGAGTTTGTCTTGACTGACGTTGAAAATCTATTAAAACTTCCTCTGCTGATTGATAGCGCTGCTGGATATCTTTTGCCAACAACTTAGATAAAATCAATTCCAATCCCTTGTCTATGGGACTTTTCAAATGTTGCTGCCAATTTCCAGTCCAGCTATAACCGTGTTCCGTCCACAAACTAAAAGGATGTACCCCCGCCAGTAGATGAAAAGCCGTCGCCCCCAAGCTAAACAAATCGCTGGCTGCATAAGCTTCACCCCCTTGCATTTGTTCAAGCGGTGCATAACCATCCGAACCAATTCGCGTTCCCAGTCTCGACATCACTGTTCCCGACAACTGTTTGGAAACTCCGAAGTCAATCAGCACTAACACACCGTCGCTACGACGGCGCATAATATTCTCAGGCTTGATATCTCGGTGAATAATTTTTTGTTCGTGAACAAATTTGAGAACAGGTAGAAGTTCTAGTAATAGTTGCTTAACTTGGCTTTCTTGCCAAATTCCCTGATTTTGGAAAAGCGTCAACAAATTATCCCCATCGACAAACTGCTGTACGAGATACAAATATTTGTCTTGTTCAAAATAGGCATCTAGTGAGGGAATTTGGGGATGTTGTCCTAGCTGTTGCAGTTGTCGGGCTTCTTGCTGAAATAATTCTACAGCTTTGTTAATCGCCCAAGTTCCCTGGACATTTGGTGCTAATTGTTTAACGACACAGCGTTGATTTAGTCTATCAATATCTTCTGCTAAATAAGTTCTGCCGAAGCCACCTTGACCGAGGAGTTTGATCGTGCGGTAACGCCATCGCAGGATGGGGACGAGTTTAACGCCACAACTAATGCAATATGTTTGCCCGTCAGGGTTTTGAGGATTGGCGCAGTCGGGATTGATACAGCAAATCATTTATTGTATGAATGATACTGTTTATATTGTATAGTGTGCAAGAACCCCGACTTCTGTAATAAGTTTTTGCCAAAATCGTGAATTTTGTAAGAAGTCGGGGTTCTTGGGCGTGTTTTTAAACCCGGAGATCCCCCCTAGCCCCCCTTAAGAAGGGGGGGACAAGAGTATTCTTGCGTCCCCCTTTTTAAGGGGGATTTAGGGGGATCGAAACTTCAGGTTGTCAGACAGATGTAATCCGACGCTCGATCGCATTATAGAACCGATCGCCCATCTCACCCATCGCAACCTCAATTAACACTTGATTATCAGCACTCACAACCCGCAAAGGTGATTCAGCACAGCAAACTAAACCAATTTTGTGCCACATTTTGGTCAAATGTTCTTGCAGGTAAGACTCCCAAATTTCTTGATTTTTCGGTGCGACTGAAACTACAATGCAGTTGCCCATTTCACCAAACAAAATTTCATCCCAGCGGCGGACATTTGCCGAATTGAAACTGAGATGGATTTCCGCACCCATTTTAGCAGAAATACAAGATTCCGCGAGGGCGATCGCAATTCCACCTTCCGCACAATCATGGGCAGAACATACCCAACCTTGCCGAATTCCATCGCGACAAACCGATTGCACTTTTTTTTCTAACTCAAAATCTATCCTTGGCGGTTTCCCAGCTACAATCCCGTGAATTGCCGCTAAATATTCCGAACCTCCCAAAGTAGGAGAAGTTTCGATTTTTGAGCTTTCAGATGGAAGTTCTGAGTTTTGGGATGATTCCCCAATTCCCAGCACATAAATTAAATCACCTTTCTTTAGCCAAGCTTGGCCAGAAATCTTGGTCAAATCGGGAATTAACCCCACCATTCCGATTACCGGAGTCGGATAAATTGGTTGAGGATTTCCCTCAGCATCAACCGTTTCATTGTAAAGAGAAACATTGCCGCCAGTAACAGGCGTTCCCAACTCCCGACAAGCCTCAGCAATCCCGCGACAAGCTGACGCTAACTGCCAATATCCGATCGGCTTTTCAGGGCTGCCAAAATTCAAATTATCAGTAACTGCGACAGGTTCAGCACCCACACAGCTTAAGTTTCTCGCTGCTTCCGCTACGACTGCTTTTGCACCTTCATAAGGATCGAGATAAACATAACGAGAATTGCAATCAACCGTTGCAGCCACTCCGGGAATAACCCCCGGCGGCGGCACTTCCTTCTTGCTAAGGGGGGGAGAAAGTTTTGGAGTTTCCCTACCTTGTGCCTTTGTAAATAGAGGAATTACCTCTTCTTCCTGTTTGCTTTCAGAAACTTCAGAAACAGCATCTTCTCTCTTTAGCCCCCCCTTAGCAAGGGGGGGTTGGGGGGGTTCTTCCAGCCCTTTAGCAAGGGAAGATTGGCAGGGTTCTAGCGGACGCAATCTGATGACTGCAGCATCAGCACCTCCCGGCAAAACTACAGTATTGTTTTGCACTTGATGGTCGTATTGGCGATAAACCCAGCGTTTAGAAGCGATGGTGGGAGTATCTAAAAGCGTCAGCAAAATCTGATTCCAAGTTTGGAAATTACCTTGAACTTCGATACCGCCTGCGGTGGATTCTGGCAGCGAATCCGCCGTCCATTCCCATGCTTTTCTAGCATATTCTGGCGGTTCTGTCAACAATTCTCGGTGATAAATTGGCGTGTTATCTGCCAAAGCAGTCGCGGTAATTTCGGCAGCGATTTCGCCTTTAAAGAGAATTCGGACGATCGGCTTTTCGATAACTGTCCCCGCTACTACCGCGTGCAATCCCCAGCGGTGGAAAATATCGATTAATTCCTGTTCCCGTCCTTTTTGGGCAACAAACAACATCCGTTCTTGGGATTCCGAAAGCAGGTATTCGTAGGGAATCATGCCGCTTTCTCGAACGGGAACTTTGTCTAAATCGAATTCAATGCCGACGCCGCCTTTGGCTGCCATTTCTGATGTGGAACAGGTGATTCCGGCGGC
>NZ_JANMZH010000397.1:0-2204 GCF_031383065.1 Microcoleus sp. OTE_8_concoct_300
GAAGGAAGTTCGGCAACGGATTATGTAACGGATGTAACGGATGTCAGTCTGATGTCCGTCGGAAGAAGGAAGTTCGGCAACGGATTATGTAACGGATGTAACGGATGTCAGTCTGATGTCCGTCGGAAGAAGGAAGAAGGAAGAAACACTGGTTTCCAGGAATAGTTTGGGAACGCATATCGGCGAGGCTTTGCCTCGAATTGTCAAGTTAGGAAATAAAGGAAGAAGGAAAAAGGAAGAAAGCTCTTCGGCTTCGCTCAGGCTAAAAAGAGGGAAGAAGGAAGAGGCAAGAAACACTCGTTTTCAGGCTCTGCCTGGGAACGCATATCGGCGAGGCTCTGCCTCGAATTGTCAACTTATGAAACATTGGAGAAAGAATGAAAAGGACTAAATTGAGACTGAAAAAAGTAAAGTTATTTCTGCTATCGCTTTGCTTTTTTACTGTTTCACTTGGCACGTTTAATTTGTTACCTTCCTTAGCGGCTGCACCCAAGCACTACGACGAATTAACATTCCCGGCGGTGCCAGAAATTAAACTGCCTAAATACACTCGCTTCGAGCTGAAGAATGGCATCCGGGTGTATCTTATGGAAGACCGGGAACTCCCGTTAGTCGGGGGAACGGCGCTATTTCGCACGGGCGATCGCTTTGAACCTGCAGATAAAATCGGACTGGGAGGTTTGACGGGAGAAGTGATGCGAACTGGCGGCACGAGCCGACATACGGCTGATGAACTAAATCAGTTGCTAGAACAGCGAGCAGCTTCGGTAGAAACGGGGATTGATGTTAGTTCGGGCAGCGCTAATTTTAGTGCTTTAGCTGAAGATTTGGAACCCGTATTTGACTTATTTGCGGAAGTGATTCGGGAGCCAATATTTGCTAAGGAAAAGTTGGATTTAGCGAAGAACCAAACTGAAGGTGCGATCGCCCGCCGCAATGACGATCCTAACGATATTACCGGTCGCGAGTTCCAAAAGTTAATTTATGGCGATCGCAGTCCTTACGCGCGCACGATAGAATACAAAACCCTCGCGAATATTTCCCGCGACGATGTGGTGAGTTTCTACCAGAAATATTTCCACCCCAAGAATATGATTTTGGGTATTTCTGGCGATTTTGATACAGCTAAAATGCGATCGCTCGTCGAGCAAAAATTCGGCAACTGGCAACCGAGTCAGAGTGCAGAAGTGCCGCCGTTACCAACGGTATCGCCAGTCAAGGGCGGCGGCATATTTTTGGTAAATCAGCCCCAATTAAGTCAAAGTTACGTGCAAATGGGACATTTGGGCGGAATGCTCAGCAGTCCAGATTACGGTGCTTTGGACGTAATGAACGGGGTTTTGAACGGTTTCGGTGGTCGTTTGTTTAATAACGTGCGATCGCGCCAAGGTTTAGCCTACACAGTCTACGCGGCTTGGAGTCCGAGATTTGACTATCCGGGGGTGTTTGTGGCTGGAGGCCAAACGCGATCGGACGCTACAGTACCGTTTATCCAGGCAATTCGCGCCGAGATCGATCGTATCCGCACCGAACCAATTACCCCGGCCGAATTAGCTTTTGCTAAAGATTCCACCCTGAATTCTTTCATCTTCAAATTTGAAAATCCCAATCAAACTTTGTCGCGATTAATGCGCTACGAATACTACGGTTATCCCGAAGATTTCATTTTTCGCTACCGCCGCAGCATCGAAGCAGCAACAATTGCCGACGTGCAGCGCGTAGCCCAGACTTACTTGAAACCGGAGAATCTGGTAACATTAGTAGTGGGAAATACGGAGGCTATTCAACCGCCGTTATCGAGTTTGGGAACTTCGGTCAAAGTGCAATCTGTTGATATCACAATTCCCTCGGCAACTTAAATTTATTACTCGTTACCAGGATCTGCCTGGTAACGCATATCCGGAGGCTCTGCCTCCATTTTCGGAAGTATTTTGTAGGGTGCGTCGCTGCTGAGAATCCGCTCTTTCTTTGGGGGTTTGCTTTCTTCGACGCACCCTAAGCTAACTAATTTTTTCTCTAGGCTGCTCTTTTTTTGCCACTAAACCCTGACTCTCTCACTCTGGCCTGACGGGGCGACAGGTCGCCTGAAAATCAGACAGGGAGACAACTCTAGACAAATAGCCTGAAAAAAGATAGGGTAAAAAAGCTTCTTACCTAAAAAACACTTAAATGATAGCAGAATCATATCATGCCCATTTGTCAAA